>CALFBL010000158.1 GCA_937951695.1 uncultured Granulosicoccaceae bacterium
GGAGCTGGCTCCGTGCTGGGCGAAGCGATGAGCCTTTCGGCGAAGATCGACGCCCTTTCCTTCCCGTAAAGGTCCTATATGCAAATACAAAAGGTGTGATTGTTGACTTTGGATTTACACTATCCGTAGCGGTTTTATCCCGCTCCTTTATAGATAGACCCCCTATCCATGAGTCGCAAGCTGGTTTGGCCCATATGTTCAATTTAGTTCTGTTCGAGCCCGAAATACCTCCGAACACAGGCAACTTGATCCGTCTGGCTGCGAACGTCGGCGCACGGCTACATTTGATCGAACCATTAGGATTCTCGCTGGACATCAAGGCCGTCAGGCGAGCTGGATTGGACTATCACGATCTGACTCAGGTGCAGACTCATGAGAACTTCGATCTCTGCATGGATCGACTGCGCCGGCCTGATACCCAGGTGTTTGCATTCACCACCAAAGGTAACCTGACCCATGTGGACGCAAGTTATAAGCC
The DNA here is from genome assembly GCA_937951695.1 of uncultured Granulosicoccaceae bacterium. GTDB lineage: Bacteria > Pseudomonadota > Gammaproteobacteria > Granulosicoccales > Granulosicoccaceae > Granulosicoccus. Next base: position 479 of record CALFBL010000158.1, read on the forward strand.
AGATGACGTGTTGTTGTTTGGTCCAGAAACCCGTGGCTTGCCGGGGTTGGTCCGGAACGATGATCGTGTGACAGCCCGAGTGCGCTTGCCCATGTGTGAAGGCAATCGGAGCTTGAACCTGGCAAACGCGGTATCGATCGTCAGTTATGAGGCATGGCGCCAGATCGGCTTCGCAGGGGCCACGAATCTGGACTGACAGGCTCGTCCCTGAGCCCTAAATAGAGACTTAATGGGTGGTGTCTTCAGCCGCCGGTACCGCCGCTTTTTGCTGCTGCAGGTGTTGCGCGTACAGCGCGTCAAAATTAACGGGCTCCAGAGGCAGCTGCGGAAAGCCGCCTTTCTGGACCAAAGAGTAAATCTCTTCGCGGGCGAAAGGAAATAACTGCGTCGGGCAAAAACTGCCAAGCAACGGCCCCATACGTTCTTCGGGAATGCCTTTAATCGAAAACAAACCCGCCTGTTTCACTTCGGTGAGGTACATGGTGTCCTCGCCGTTCTTCACTGTCACAGTCACCGTCAGTACCGCCTCGTACAGATTGTCGTCGAACTTCGACGTTTCTGTGTGCAGGTTCAGCGCAACCTGAGGCTGCCACTTACTTTGTTTAATGAACACATTGGGCGTCATCGGCGATTCGAATGACGCGTCTTTCAGATAAACACGCTGAATTTTGAATACCTGCTCGGGCTCTTGTGCTTTCGCGTCTTTCGCTGCGGCAGCTACGCCGTTGTCTTCATTGGCCATAGTTTACTACTACAAGTGGTGGTTAAAATATAGGAGGTGCAATCAACCGGCTGGATTGACCAACGCGTCGAGCTCGCCTTTGGCTTCAAGCGCGGCTATGTCGTCATACCCACCGACGTGCTGGTCCCCAATCCAAATCTGCGGCACTGACGTGCGACCAGCTTTCTGTTCCATCTCTGCACGCAAAGCAGGATTCAGGTCCACCACAAGGCTTTTGTATTCATAGCCCTTCGATTCGAACAGCTTTCGGGCCGCGCGGCAGTAGCCACACAGTTTTGATTCATACATGGTTATTTCTGTTTGAGGCATAGCTTCAGTCCTTCACTGTTGGTAGGTTCGCTTTCACCCACTCGTTCAAACCGCCCGATATAAGGTGCAGGCGAGTAAATCCGCTTTTTCGCAGCCGTACTCCTGCACGCTGAGCCCTTTGACCGTTGTCGCAATAAACCACGACGTCTTTTTCCTTGTGCTTCTCAAGCTCATGCATGAACTTGTCCATTGAAGACAGCGGAACATGACGAGCGTTCAATACGTGGCCGGATTTGAACTCCTTATCGTCGCGAACATCCAGAAACACCGCTTCGCCATCGTTAAGCAGTTTGGTGGCTGCAAACGGGGACAATCGAGTCATCCCCGATGCGTAACGGCTGTATTCGTAGAACACAGTCATTCCCAAAACGGCAGCAAACGCAGCGCACAGCAACAAATTGTTGCTTATGAACTCGACAACCTGACTCATCGGCTGTTCTGCACCATGTACTCGACCGCCACCAGCAACTCATCGTCTGTCAAGCCACTGCCGCCGCGTGGAGGCATCGCACCCTTCCCGTTGATGACAGTCTGCGCAAGCGCGGCGTAACCCATCTCAGCCCGCGCAGCCCAGGCATCTGTGTCGTCAAACTTGGGCGCGCCCGCGACGCCAGCGGTGTGACAACCGGCGCACACACCCTGATCAACCGTGGTTTTAATTCGCGGCGTCAGAGCTGCCAAAACACCGTCTGCGGGTGTCGCACCGATCGATGCTTCCGAACCAGTCGCCGCTGTGTCCGTGGACTCTGCAGCACTGTCGGCTTGAGCCTCAGTCTCAGCGGCAGGCTGCGCAGCTTCAGTGGTTACAGCGACCTTAGGATCCGCCGCAATGTCGGCCGCAGACTCTGACACACTCGCACTGTCCGCCTCGGTACTAGCCGCTTCTTCCGCGGCTGGCGCTGCTGTCTCCGCAGCCACGGCGCCACCATTGCCCAACCCCGTGATGTACTCCACCGCTCGGGTGATTTCCTCGTCGGTGTAATCGCTGCCACCGCGAGCGGGCATCGCGCCTTTGCCGTTGACGACACTGGCCACCAACGCCTCAAGACCCGCCTCAGCACGCGCCGCCCAACCTTCCGTATCAGAAAACAACGGGGCATCCGCTACCCCAGCGTTGTGACAGCCAGCGCAGGTACCCACGGTGGCAAGCTCTTCGCCCGTTTTTCCACTGGCCGCGGGGGCAGCTGCTACCGTCTCAGCGACAGGCGCTTCGGTACGAACCCGTGCAACCGGCTGAATGCGTTCCAATTTAACGTTTTCCAACAGCGGATCGAACTCATCGTTACTGCCTGAGCTTAAGGTGCGGGCCGTAATCATAATAGTGATCGTTAGCAGCGATAAGGCAATCGCGACGATGATCATCATTCTTTGCATACCGCTATCGCTGGCACTGTGCGAACTCATGTAATTTCTCCACTTGAAGCGACAGACGCTTCGCCCTAGTCGTTAGATTTGATCAATCGGCGGATTGACCAGAACCCCTCATTGTATCAGCGTCCTCGCCCTTGCCCACCATCCCTTGCAACACTCGGTCTTTGAAAATGAACCCATGCACTAGACTGGCGAGCATATGCCCTATGACCAGTGTTCCTAGAACCCATTTTCCCTGGCCGTGCAGGCTCACCGCAAATTCCCATTCAAGGTAATACGCAGCAGCACCGGTGGCCACCATGGCGATGATCGCCACATACAAAAACCAGTGCCAAACTCGCGCCAACTGAGCCCAGCGCGGCGACACCGATCCAGCACCGATTATCACCGGGTGCTCGCACCTGAGTTTCAGACGCCAAACAATCAGCGCCAACACGGTTAAACCGGCCATTGAGTGGGCCGTGGTAATGAAAAAATCCCCCAGCGACGGAGCGCTCGTCTCATCCACTCGCTGCATCGCACGCCGCATAGCCTTTTGGCCTAGGTACTCACCGGCAACTAAAACGGCTACCCACCAGTGAAGTTTGCGCTGCGTGCTCGTGTATCGACCATTTCCCAACCCGGGCTCCAACTACCGTCTTCGAGGATTCGTATACTACGGGTGACTCTCACGAATTGGTTAAGACCATGTCCGATGAATTACCCGATCCAATAAGCCGAGCCGCTGAACTGATTTCGTCTCAAAGCGGCCATGACGCCGATCATGCCGCTCTGGAGTATCGACTGAAGCGGGATATTTTCAACAGTATCGGCCGAATCAAGCCCGAACTCGTAAAAGGGGTAGATTTTGATACTGAAGTCGCCAACGCGGATTACTTCGCACAACTGTCGGCTCCGCTGCAAGGCATTGCCATTGCTCGTTGTGAGGGGGCCTTGGCGTTTTACAACCGGATTGGTTGGCATCGGGACTTACTTGATGCACCGCTTGAGCTGTGTGTGCCCGAGGAAGGTATTCCTGATTTGAAAGAGCGCTACCACGCCAGCACGTTGCACGATCTGGCATATGTACACCCGAAGCACTTTGTGAAAATGCTTGGCAAAGCTGGCAGTGCATCTCTTTGGGAAACTTTAAAGCGATACGTTGATCAGCTCAGCAACCCCACCCCGGTTAGAACATGAATATCAGGAATTGACTTTGGCTCATTTAGCCGTTGACGTGACCGGACTAACTCATCACTACAACACCACTTCCACGCAACCGATACTCAAAGACTTGTCGTTGACACTGGACAAAGGCCAGACACTGGCGCTCATCGGCGCCAGTGGTTCTGGCAAGTCGACGCTGCTGAATATCATCGGCGGACTCGAACCGGTTCAACAAGGCAGCGTATCGGTGTTCAGTAAACCGCTTCAAAGCGCTGATGACGCGGCCCTAACACAGCTCCGACGAAACACAATCGGTATCGTCTATCAGTCGTTTAATTTAATTCCCACGCTTAGCGTCACCGACAACATCAAACTGCCAATGGCATTGGACGGTGTAGCTCGGGATGAACAGCGCACGCGCATTGAACAACTGCTGGAAAAAATTGGCCTCGACCACCGGAGCAATGCCTTCCCAGATGCCTTATCGGGCGGCGAACAACAACGCGTTGCGATCGCTCGAGCGGTGGTCCACCGACCTGCTCTGCTGTTGGCCGACGAACCAACTGGAAATCTGGATGCCACCACCGGACAACAGGTGATGCATTTATTGCAGGATCTGGTCGCCGAGCACAACACCACCTTATTAATGGTTACGCACAGCAGCACAGTTGCAGGTTACGCCGACCGGGTCCTGACCATGAGCGATGGCACCTTAAAAGAACACAGCGAGCACGCGTCATCGGCAAACACATGGTAGCGGCACTGCTGTTCAAATCGAGTTGGCGCTTTCACCGGCAACACCCGTTGCAGCTGGTTCTATCCCTAGCAGGGATCATTCTGGGCGTCGGCATAGTCACCTCAGTGCTCATCACTAACCACAGCGCAGTGCGCGCCTTTTCCCTGTCCAGTGAAGCACTGTACGGCAAGGCCACCCATCAAATCGTTGCCGCCAATGGTTTGCCAGATGAGGCGGCAGCGGCGTTTATAAAAACTCATTCACGATTGGTCATCGCACCGGTTATCGAAAGTGATGTGGCCCTAAACGGGGAGCTGGCCACGCTGATCGGGTTGGATCCGTTTCGCGAAGCACAGTTCGCACGCCTGCAACCCAATGCTCATCAAAACGCGTCGGACAACTCTGCCGAGTCAGGCTCAGCGGCTTTATTGAACTCGAACTATCCGCTGTGGGCCAGTGAGGCAACGGCGCAGCGAATGGATCTCACAGTGGGTGACACGGTGGATTTAAACGGCACTGAGGCAACACTTACCGGCTTGTTCAGTACCGCTTCGCGAGCCGCCAGTGACGGCTTACTGGTCACCGACATCAGCGTCGCGCAAACGCTCGGCAACAAGCTTGGCAGCGTCGATCGACTGGAACTGATACTCGACGACGAGGTCGCCACAACACTCGCTAGTACTCTGCCTGCGCAATGGCGATTGCAGGCCACCACGCAACGCCAATCCACCATGAAGGCGATGACCCGCGGGTTTCAGATTAACTTAACAGCAATGAGTTTGCTGGCTTTGCTGGTCGGCATGTTTTTAATTCATAACACCATGACTTTCGCAGTGCTGCAACGACGAGAAGTCTTCGCCACCAAACGACTGGTGGGTATATCCACTCGCGGACTGTTCTCCATTGTTATCGCCGAAGCCTTTGTGTTCAGCGCTGTCGCATCCATTGTCGGGTTGATAGCCGGAATTTTTATTGCCGGAAAATTACTCGCTCTCACTACACAAACCATTAATGATTTGTACTTTGTCTTACACGTGCAACAAATACACCTAAGCCCCTGGGTGTTATTGACCGGTCTGGTTCTGGGGATCGGTAGCAGTATTTTGGCAACCATCCTTGCGGCCCGCGAAGCGGCATCGGACAGCGCGGCGAACGCACGGCGTCGCTCAGCCATCGAAGAGAAAACGGCAACCGTACTGCCTTGGTTAATGTACGTAGGACTGGCGTGCCTATTGATCGGCGCCGCCCTTGCGTGGATCCCAAGTCAATCGCTGATGCTGGGCTTTGCTGCCTTGATGATTGTGTTCGTGGGGTATGGACTGAGCATCCCGTGGCTCAGTCAACGACTGCTTGATCTCACCCGGCACACACTTGGCGGCTTCAGTGTGCTGCTGTTATTAGCGTTGGGTTCTTTAACCGATAACATGAGTCGAACCGGTCTTGCTATTGCGGCGTTGACGGTAGCGGTGGCCGCCACTTTAGGTGTTGATCTTATGACCGGCAGTTTTCGTCACTCGGTCGACACCTGGTTACAACAGACTTTGCAAAGTGATTTGTACATAACTTTTGGTGACACCGACGGTACCGGGCGTAGCCGCGCCAGTGAATTTGATGACACTTGGCTGACCGAGTTGGAGACGCTTGCCGCCGTGGAGGAAATCAGTACCGGTATTCTGGTGGAGTTGGTGACCAACTTCGATACCTTCGATACGTTGGTGTTACAACCGAGTGCGGGCAGTGAACAAAGCTACGAATGGATAGATGAGAACGATAGTTGGAATACGTTTCTAACCACCACCTCCGTCATGGTCAGTGAACCGATGGCCAATAAATATCAGCTAAGCACTGGCAGTGACATCACTTTGTTCACTGAAACCGAAGGCGATGTAGTGTTTAAAGTGGCGGGGGTGTATCGCGACTACGGCTCCAGTCACGGTCGTATGGTCATGAACCGTTCAACCTACGACGACTTTTGGAGTAACCCTCGCATTGGCTCAATCGGCATCAACGTCACGCCCGGTGCCGAGCTTCAGCCGGTGATTGATCGAGTACGCCATCATCTCGCCTCTACGGATGTAGCGGCCCGAGTGCGCGACAACATCAGCATTCACCGAGAGAGTCTGGACATCTTTGATCGTACCTTCGCCGTCACGCGGGTGCTGCGCTGGCTGACGATGGGCGTGGCCTTCATTGGCATCTTCAGTGCCCTGCTGGCGATGCACCTCGAACGCGCGCGCGATTTTGCGGTGATGCGCGCCAGCGGCGGCAGCCGCATTCAACTGCGATCGATGATCATGCTGCAGTCCATCGCCATGGGCATCACCGCTGGATTACTGGCAATCCCACTGGGTTGGATGATGTCAGAGATGCTCATACACATCATAAATGTTCGCTCGTTTGGCTGGAGCATGAACGCAATTCTTCCCCGACGGGCGATTCCAGAAACCTTGGCTCTTGCGCTTGGCTCGGCCGCGCTGGCCTGCGTCTACCCCGCCTGGCGACTGGGCCGGCATTCTCTGGTGGACGATTTACGAACAGAATGAGTGAGCAATGTCGCGTTCTGTGACGCAGCTGACAGTGGATCGCGTGACACAAACGTCGTTCCGTGGTGTTATCACTGCAAGGATCGATGCTTGCTGTATGCAAGGGTTGAAAACGCCGCCTTACCCTGTGTTGGAGTCCGAACCCAATGTCACCGTCCAAGCCCTCAGTGCCCGGACCCTTGCCCCCGAGGGATTACCCGGACGGCGATCTGCAATTTAGCGCTAGGCGCAACACCGCAGAGGAGCAACCCGTGACGGTTCGCTGCATACTCGATCGCATGGCAGCGGAACAGACGGTGACACACGATATGATCAGCACCGCTGTGACCAATCTGTTCACCGCTGACGCCTTGATCAACGCAGAACCACAGTCTCCTCGCCCTGCCTCCACTCGTACCTCCTCCACTCGTGTCCCCAAGGCCCTGACTGCACTGATCGACACCGTCTGGCGCCACTGATTAAACAGTCAAATTAGCAACGCC
>CALFBL010000159.1 GCA_937951695.1 uncultured Granulosicoccaceae bacterium
GCTCATGTGGTGGGCAAGCTGGTCGTCGTCGTAGTGATGGTCAGCGCCGATTGGGCAAGCTTTTCGCGCTGCGCAATCGATGTGACAGTCAGAGGTTTCTGGCACTCGGTGGGCATAGCAACGCTCTAGGTTAATGTCCCGGCCGAGGTGTATCGCATCAGCAGGGCAGGCGCTGGCGCAGGGTGCGTCACAACCCAAACATAGGCTCGCAGAGTTCTGCAGGGCATTGAGACCCGGGCTAGCGAACTCACCGGGCTTGATTCGGTAGGTTTCGGGAAGCCGTGTGGATTGGGTGAGCCAAGCGGCACGATACGCAGACCACGGACCGTATTCGGGGTGTAATCCCAGACCCAGTGGAGAGGGCACGTTCCAGCCAGCCAGGGCCCCCAGCCGCATCAGCGGAATGTGATCCTGATTGGCAGGTGTTGGGTAGAGCTGAACAAAGTTCGTATCAACGGCAACTGTATCGTCACCTAGAGTTGCATCGATCTCGTCGGTCACTGCTCGATTGGTATTTCGCAGGAATCTGCGTTGTAATTCAGCCACCAGATCCAGACTGTAGTCGTCTACTGGGTTGTGATTGGTGCGATGCGGGTAGGTTTGTAAGCGTCGCCAGAATCGTGGCCCGACGTTAGCCAAAAGCAACAGCTGTGAGGTGGCCAGAAGCTCTGGGACTGGGGCGGCGGTTGCCACCATCGTGGCAATGTCATCTGGCAAATCGACACCGCGAAACGCGCACAAGCTCAAGCCGTGGGTGTGTAGCCAGAAGGAAAGCGTGTCTGCCGTCATGGGTTACTCGTGCGGTTATGGCACACTGATAGCCGGACCCAAGCCCCGTTACCCTATCATGGCCGTGAATTACTGGTTGTTCAAATCTGAGCCGGATGCGTTTTCCATTGACGACTTATTCGCCATGCCTGATGCCACCGATCACTGGGACGGTATCAGAAACTATCAGGCACGCAATATTATGCGCGATGAAATGAAAAAGGGCGACAAGGGCTTTTTCTATCACTCCAGTTGCAAAGTACCCGGCGTGGTTGGGGAGGTGAAAATTGTCTCGTCAGCCTACGACGACCATACAGCCCTTGACCCTGCGTCGCCTTACTTTGACCCCAAAGCCAGCGCTGAGAACCCTCGCTGGTGCATGGTCGATGTGCAGGCCACAAAGCGCTACCCGGACATTATTGCGCTGACCGTGTTGAAAGCCTGTGACGAATTGTCCAGCATGTCGCTGCTCAAGCGCGGCAATCGCCTGTCGGTTATGCCGGTCACCGCCGAAGAATGGACTTTTATCCGCAAATTGGCACGCTGAAACGATTTCAATTCGGCGGCTTAATGACGACTGTGATTCGGGTGTCAGGCCCCACGGATTGGAACAGCTTGTGCTATTTAAAATTCTTAGATAATTCTAGAGTGTCGACACTATGCAAATCATTGACACGGCTTTGGCTGACGTCAAAATCATCGAGCCTCAGTTGTTTGGTGATGAGCGCGGATTCTTTCTCGAATCCTACAATCAGGAACGATTTACCGACGCGGGCATCGCCGACAGCTTTGTTCAGGACAATCACAGTCGCAGTGGACAAGGCGTATTGCGGGGGTTGCACTATCAACTGAAACAGACGCAAGGCAAACTGGTGCGAGTGACGCAAGGGGAAGTGTTCGATGTGGCCGTCGATATGCGTAGAAGCTCACCTCAGTTTGGGCAGTGGACAGGTGTGGTGTTATCCGAGGCTAACAAACGCTTGTTTTGGGTGCCACCGGGATTTGCTCACGGCTTTTACGTGCTCAGCGAATCGGCTGACTTCCAATACAAATGCACCGATTACTACGCACCAGAACACGAGCGCAGTCTGTTATGGCACGACCCTTCCGTGGGTGTGGAATGGCCGCTATTGACTGGCCAGGAACCGCAGTTGTCAGCTAAAGACAAAGACGGAACACCGCTTGACGTTATCGACGCGTTTGACTGAGGTGCGTATGAATGTTCTTATAACAGGCAGTGCGAACGGTCAGCTTTTTCATGAATTGCTGAAAACCGCTCCTGCAACCGTCAACATTCTCGATACCAGCACAGCTGACAGCGCGCGGCTGGACATCGCCAATGCCGACGCGGTTATGACGTTCGTAGAAACCCATAAACCCGATGTGATCTTCAACGCCGCGGCCTATACCGCGGTCGATAAGGCAGAGTCTAATCCGACAGCCGCCTACGCGGTGAACACCGTAGCGGTGCAGACCTTAGCCAACGCGGCCGCGGCTGTTAACGCTCGGCTGGTGCAGATATCGACCGATTTTGTATTCGGTGTCAGCGATGGAAACCCCTTTCAGATAGACGCGCCAACCGCTCCTGTTAGCGTGTACGGTAAGACCAAACAGGAAGCAGAACAGATCGTAGTTAACACGCTACCGCAAACCGGCAGCGTGATCCGCACCGCTTGGGTGTACTCCGCCAATGGTAATAATTTTGTCAAAACCATGCTGCGATTAATGAACGAACGCGGTGAAGTGGGCGTCATCGCAGATCAGATCGGATCCCCCACCTGGGCACTCCGGTTGGCTGAAGCCATGTGGCAAACGGTTAGTCTTGAGGTGCCCGGCATTTGGCACTGGAGTGGGGCGGGTGCGTGCAGTTGGTATGATTTTGCGGTCGCGATTGCTGAAGAGGGACGCGCTGTTGGCTTGATTACTAAAGACGTTGTTATTAATCCGCTGCGCACCGATCAATACCCCACCCCAGCGGCCCGGCCTGGCTACAGCGTGCTGGAATTAACCCGAACATGGGATGCGTTCAAAATGCACGCCCCACATTGGCGCGAAGATCTTCGCTTAATGTTACAGGAACTCAAATGAGTCGTATGTTAGTCACTGGCGCCGCGGGTTTTATTGGAGCAAATTTTGTTCGCTATTGGCGCAAGCATCATCCCACCGACCACATCGTCGTGGTTGATGTTCTAACCTACGCGGGCAATCCGCATAACTTGGACGGGCTGCTCGATGATCGTTGCTTGCTCGAACAGGTGGATATCAACGATACCGATCGTGTCATGGAGCTGCTGCGCGAACATAAGCTGAATACGATTGTGCATTTCGCCGCCGAAAGTCACGTTGACCGATCGATTGAAGGTCCGGATGTGTTTATTGAAGCCAATGTATTGGGTACACACAGCTTATTAAAAGCCGCTCGTCAGGTTTGGCAAGTGGAAGGGCAGGCGATGGATGATCATCGTTTTCATCATGTCTCAACCGATGAGGTGTACGGCACGCTAGAACCTGAAGAGCCTGCGTTTACCGAGCAAACCCCTTACGCACCGAATTCGCCGTATTCGGCGAGCAAGGCCAGTTCCGACTTTTTGGTTCGTGCCTATCATCATACTTACCGCATGAACGTCACCACCAGCAATTGTTCCAACAACTACGGGCCGTTTCATTTCCCGGAAAAGTTGATCCCGTTGGTGATCATCAATATCTTGCACGGTAAAGCGCTGCCGGTATACGGTGATGGACGCAACATTCGTGATTGGTTGTATGTTGAAGATCATGCGCGCGGGATCGAATTGGTGCTGCGAAAAGGCAAAGTTGGTGAGACCTACAACATTGGCGGTGTCAACGAGTGGACCAACATCGACATCGTTAACTTGTTGTGCTCGATGCTCGATAAACGCTTTGCGGATGATCCCGAATTGCGCGCAGCGTACCCAGATTGCCCGGCTGCCGGTGCCCAGCCCTGTGACTCTTTAATTGAGTACGTTACCGATCGGGCGGGTCACGATTTTCGTTACGCGATCGACACCACTTATATCAAACAGGAACTCGGATACGAACCGGCGGTGACCTTTGAAGTGGGCATCGAGAAAACGGTGGACTGGTATCTAAGCCATCGGGTATGGTGGCAGAGCGTACTCGACGGAAGTTACCGCAGCGACTGACTGGCCTGCACTTATTTCCGGGGGCCAATCAACCACCGGGCGGTGGCGGTTGTCACCACGTCACCGTCCTTGTCTTTGATCGACGTCTGGACCGGTATTTCGGTGCGCTCGACGAATTCAGGTACTTTGCAGCGGCATTCAATCATTAAATCACCGCGGGCTTTCTTATGGTATTCAATATTCAGCCCCACGAGAATCCCGTTGTAACTTGATGGCATGCCAGAGAGTACTGCCAGTCCGGTAGAGAGTTCGGCGACGTTGGCCAAAGCAATAGCGTGTACAGAACGAAGATGATTGCGTACGCGGCGACGATCTTTCAACAAGACACGCGAGTGTCCGGCTTCTAAGTGCTCGACGCTTGCGCCCATCGAGCCCGTGTAGGGTATTTTAAATCCCATCAAACGACTAAACATCCACTTGCCACCCGGCAAAGGGGACAAGGTTCCCCATGCAGACAACATCTGTGCACCGATCGAACGTGTAGACATGAGGACATAACTCGAGACGCGTCATAGCGCTTCGCAGTATAGAGCACTAGGATTGATTGACAACCGCGTAAGCTTTCTCTGTGGCCAATTGCTTCGCGCATTATGAAGAAATACAGTGCGCCGTTGGAAGGCTCTTGATACCGCTCAAACCCCAGTCACCAAGCACTTGAGCGGATTTTGTTTAAATTCCTACGAAGGGCTGCATGATTTTGCCAAGCACTGATCGGTACTTGACAGGCGCATCTGTGGCAATCAGTGCAATGCACACCTCTGCTTCATCCACTACCGGTTGGTGATCGTGATGGTCATCTAGGTCGGCTATATCACCGGCTTTGAATTGACCAAATTTATCCTGATAAGACCCTCGTACGACGTACGTTAGCTCACGGTCGGTGTGAGAATGTTGACTCAGGGTCACACCAGGCTCTAATCTGAGAAGCTTGAATGCGCCTTCCTTGCGCGGCTGATCATTCAACGGAAACTGTTTGACTCCGGGTGCAACGAGACGCCAATCGAGCGATTCAATGGGCCCTGGTAGCAAACGTCCTAAGGCGCAAGGCACGGATGCATCACCCGATTCACTCCGCTGTTTACTCACCACTATCTCAGGGCGAGTGCGGGCCGCCGACAAAAGCTGCTGGGCGCTTAAGCTGGGTCTCACCGCTTTTTGCTCAGTCAGCAATTCGCCACCGATGTCATCCGCCAGTGCGTTGCGATCGCGACAATACCAACAAACCGTTAGATGACAAGCGATGAGTGTTTCCATCGGCTTACCTAACGAACCGGTAGCATAGTCGAGGATTGTCTCATCGCTCAGATGATGTGATATTGCCGAATCAACGCCGTGCTTGTGCTGTAAATTGCTCTGTTTCAATGTTCGAAGTCTTCTGATTGGAGCTGGTGTTTAATGGCTTGCATTGCAAGACGTATTCTGGATTTTACCGTGCCGATTGGTAGGTCGAGCCACCGCGCGATGGCACCGTGGGATTGGCCGCGAAAGTAGGACAGGTGCATGACTTGACGCTGCTCTTGCGGAAGTTTCTCCAACGCCCTTGCCAGTCGGCTCGATGCCTGCGCGTCATCAACGTGCTTTTCCTGAACATCGCGCTCACTTGTCTCCAATTCGAGCATTTCATCATCAAGCTCGACCTCGACCCGGTTATTTCCTCGCAGAAAATCTATGTACCGATTTCGAGCGATGGTGAATATCCAAGTGCTTGCCGCTGCTTTCTTTCGATCGTAGCTCTCAGCGCGGCGCCAGATGATCAACATGATCTCCTGCATCAACTCTTCGGCCGAATCTTCGTTCATGCCTTTACCAATCAAAAATGATTTCACACGGCCGGCGAAATAGTCGTAGATTCCCGCAAACGCCGCTTCATCCCGATCAGACCCTATAAGAGTGAGATTCTCACGCATCCTCTCCTTCTGATCTTCAAGATCGAAAGTAGGTTTGACGGCTATCGGACGTGTTGTCTGTTGTGCCAATTGTCGCATCGCTTCCATGATTATAATGGCTTACGGAACAAGGCCGGATTCAGATCAGTCTTCGTTAAGGTGTAATATTGGTATAGTTTTGTATGCGTTATGCACTTGATCTGGGCATTCCTGTGGAGCGTATCACGTGGTAGCTAATCGGTTTATTACAGAGGCTTAGTATGGTATCGACAGCAAGTTCTCGGCACGTGGCGGTTATCGGAGCCGGCGCAGCAGGTCTGTCGAGTGCTTGGTTGCTTAGCCAGTCATGCGTCGTGACGTTAATTGAGCGGGAAGGCCGGTTGGGTGGCCATGCTCATACAGCCGATGTGCACACAGAGCGCGACAACCCGACGCTCGCGATCGATACCGGGTTTATTGTCTACAACGAGCATAACTACCCGAATTTAGTAGAGTGGTTTAAGATTTTGGGCGTTGCAACCGAAGAAAGCGACATGTCGTTCGCGGTGTCCCGGGATCTTGGTGCGTTTGAATATGCGGGTGGTCCACCACTTGGCCTACTGGCGCAGCCATCGTTGCTGGCCAGCGGACGCTATTGGAGTATGCTTCGTGATCTGCTGAGGTTCTATCGCGACGCGCCCAGGCAGATACCGCAAGACTCTCAGCAAACGTTGGGTGATTTTTTAGTGCAGGGCAACTATTCAAAGGCGTTCGTCGACGATCATCTTATGCCGTTCGGGGCCGCGGTTTGGTCGACCTCACGCAACAATATGTTTGCGTATCCGGCGGCGGCGTTTATTCGATTTTGCGATAATCACGGCTTGTTAAAGTTATTGGGTCGGCCGCAATGGCGAACCGTATCGGGTGGCAGTAACCACTACGTGACGGCGGCGAAGGCTGCCGTAGAGAAGGCGGGTGGTTCAATTCTATCGGGGTCCGGTGCTGTCTCAGTGCGGCGTCATGATACCGGCATCGAAATCGTGCTGGCCAACGGTGACACGCTTGAGGCAGAGCATGTGGTGATTGCAGCTCACGCCGACCAAGCTCTAGCGATGCTGAAGGATCCCGACGCTGCCGAGACGACGCTGCTCGGAGCGTTCGAGTACGATCAGAATCATGCAGTGCTGCACACGGATAAAACCCTTATGCCCAAGCGAAGGCGCGCTTGGTGTAGCTGGAATTACGTGGAACAGACGAACGATGACTGCGCAAAAGTGTCTGTCAGTTATTGGATGAACCGTTTGCAGAATTTGAACACCGCACAAGATTATTTTGTGTCTTTAAACCCTGGGGTCGCGCCCGACCCGAACAGCGTAATTCGTGCGTCTGACTATGAGCATCCCATCTTTACCGCAGACACGTGGCAAGCTCAGCAACACCTTTGGTCACTGCAGGGCGTTCGTAACACGTGGTTTTGCGGCGCATATTTTGGTGCAGGGTTTCATGAAGATGCCGTGCAAGCTGGATTTGCCGTTGCTGAGCAGCTCTCAGGCCAACTTAGGCCTTGGTCACTAACGAACCCTTCAGATCGTATTGTTGTGGATGTCGCAATTCCCGACCCCAAGACCGCAGCCTAACGTTTATGTTCTCTTCACGCCTTTACGGTGGCACTGTATTCCATCGCCGAGTCAGGCCTCGGGTGCATCAGTTGCAATACCGAGTTTTTTCGATGTTGATCGATCTGGATGAACTCCCAGTGCTTCATCGTCGGTTGCACGGATTTTCCTGGAATCGGTTCAACGTGCTGAGCGTACATGATAAAGACTTTGGGATCGATGAATCACGTGGCCTAAGGGGCGGCGTGGAAGATGCGCTGCTTGCCAATGGAATCACCGAAAAGCCAGCCAAGTTGTTTCTTTCCTGCTACCCGAGGGTATTTGGATACGCCTTCAATCCGCTCAGTGTGTACTACTGCTCGCGCGATGACGGCGTCGTGTTTGCGATCATTTACGAAGTACACAATACGTTTGGAGAGCGGCACGTTTACGTTTTGCCGGTACCTAAGCCGTCGAATTGGATCCAGCAAACTTCCGAAAAAGCCTTATTCGTGTCACCTTTTACGCATATGAGTATGCAGTATCGGTTCCGCTTAAATGTACCCGGGGACACGCAGATCATAGCGATTCGTCTTCACGATGAGCAAGGTCTGGTGCTAACGGCAAGCTACGCCGCGAAGCAGATTCCGCTATCGGCAAAAGCCTTAGCGAGTCAAGTGCTGAAGATGCCGCTGCTGAGCCTGAAGGTGATTTCTGGAATCCATTGGGAGGCGGTGCGGTTGTGGCTGAAACGAGTGCCTTGGTTCAGTCATGTACCCAAAACCATCCCGCCCCCGCCGTTGACAAAAACTGAACGATAAATATGTCTGAACGTCAAAATAATGGAGTGGGTGAGCTTGTCAATTCTGGTTCGCCTGTGAAAGAAGCGCTGGGTAATTTCATTGCAAAACGCTTTGAGTCGTTTCTTGCGGGCGTCTCAGACGGGCAACTTGCGCTAACGTGGCCGGGGGGGGTGACCACCTACCACGGTACGCGCAGTGATGAGTTCAGCAAGAATGCGTCGGTATTACTGCACAATCTACAGCCCATACGTCGTCTTGCCAGCAGTGGCGCCATCGGCTTCGCTGAGTCGTACATGGACGGTGAATGGTCGACCGACAGCTTATTGAATCTGTTTCATCTTTTTATGCGCAACGAAACCTCGGTGTACTCAGCGACCACAGGATCGTATCGAAGCCGATCCGCACGCTTAATAAAGCATTGGCAAAATCGAAATTCAAAAGTGGGAAGCCAGAGAAACATCGCCTATCACTATGATTTGGGAAATGCCTTTTACCAGCTTTGGCTCGATGACAGCATGACGTACTCATCAGGCTGGTACGAAAGCGGTGAAGAGACTCTGGCGCTTGCTCAGAAAAAAAAGATGGCGAAAATCCATGAATTGATGAAGCCCGATCCTGGCGGCCGGGTTCTCGAAGTAGGCTGTGGATGGGGTGGGCTGGCTCGGTATATGGCGACCCATGCCTCGGTCAATGTGGAGGGTATCTCGCTGTCCAAAGAGCAATTGCAGTATGCGGTGGAGCACAATGCAATATCCGCTGATGGCGATTCGGGGTCGACCGACTTTCGGTTTCAGGATTACCGTGAAGTCAACGATACCTACGATCATATTATGTCTATCGAGATGTTTGAAGCGGTGGGCGAGCAATACTGGGAAACTTATTTTCAGCAGTTGCATTGCCTGTTAAAGCCTAATGGCTCAGCGGTGCTTCAGGTGATTACATTGGAAGAATCACGGTTTGATAAATACCGTAAACAACCTGATTTCATCCAACGATATATTTTTCCTGGCGGCATGTTGCCTACTCGTAAGCGTTTATTTGCATTAGCCAGCAGCGCAGGTTTCGCAATAGAGCACGCTCACTGGTTTGGTCAAAGCTACGCCAAGACGCTGGCTGACTGGAGATCAGTGTTTGAAACTGAACAAAGAAACATTCTGGCGCAGGGCTTCGACGAGCGTTTTTTGCGCATGTGGCGATACTATCTGGTCTATTGCCAGACGGGCTTTACTTTTGGCACCACCGACGTGGGATTGTTGAGGCTGGTAAAGCGGACTTGAACTGGTCCGGGCTCGGGGCTCTGTATTTTTCTACGCGTCGACAGAAGAAGACTGTCGGTGATGATCTTGCTGGGAGCTCATCACGTAGTAAGGCGTAACTGTTTCGGCACGCTGACCTGTTTTGACAGGATTGGTGGGCCAGGTACCTGCCGCGCGTAGATGTATGAGGGCGCACGTGGATGAGTGGTGAACTATCTAGAATGAACAAACCAGAGTTCGATTTTATCTCCTATTTTAAGGGACACAGACGAGCATCGGGGTGGTTTTCAGACCGATGCGGCAACGTTCGGCGTCATTTCAGTGGAGACTTCGTTGGCACTGTAAACGAACTTGGCGATTTTGTTTTAGACGAATCACTGGTCTATTCCGATGGTTTGACCGAGCACCGAATCTGGACGGTTCAGGTCTCCGATTCGGGAGACTTCAGGGCTGAGTCTGATTCTCTTATTGGTCCAGCTGTTGGGGCAATACGCGGCAATGTCTTAAACATGCGATACGACATGAACGTTCTGCTAGCGCCCGAGAAAACACGGACTTTTTCGATGGATGACTTCATGTACCTGCAACCAGATGGCAGCTTGCACAACATCACCTACGTGAGGAAGTTTGGTATTCGAATTGGAACGGTTTCCACGCAGTATTTCAGGCCAGCCGTTGAAGACACCTAACAAGCCAAATCGAGATGTGTCGCAGGTTCGCGTTTAGTGGCACGCCCGCTGACTGTGCACACGGGTTCGCGTTACAGCTTCGCGGTGAGTCGAAGATACAGGGCGTATGGCAACAATCGCAGCACCTTTAACCACAGGGTGAATCGTTTCGGGAAGTGAACCTCAAAGCCATTGCCGTCTAGACCTCGAACGATCCGTCTTGCAGCGTCTTCAGGCTCTATGATAAAGGGCATCTTGAAAGAGTTTTTGTCAGTTAAGGGTGATTTGACAAACCCCGGGCTGATGAGTCGAATATCGACGCCAACTGCTTTGCATTCTGGTTGTAACGATTCAGCAAGATTAATCAATGCCGCCTTACTTGAGCCGTAGGCTGCCGCCCTCGGTAATCCAGTGTACCCTGAAACAGAAGAGACAATCGCTATCTGGCCATTGTTACTCTGGCGCATACCAGGCAATAGGGCTAAAAGGCACCGCACGACGCCATGCAGATTGACATCATACGTTGAAGTGAAATGCTCAAGATGAATATCATCAAGCCCAATTGGATCGTAAAAACCGGCGCTAAGCACGGCTTTATCGATGGGTGCGTTCGATTCAATTTGAGTAACGGCGGCTAATACTGAATCGTTATCGGTGATGTCGCAAGGTAACGCATGGATGTCACCTGACAGGGTAGTGGATTCTGCCGCTAAGGCCTGCAATTTTTCTTCACTTCGCGCGCTAGCGTAAACGGTGTAGCCGGTGCTGGCGTACTCTTTTGCCAGTGCGGCCCCGATGCCGGAACTCGCGCCTACGATCCAGATAATCATGGATTCATCCTCAGAGGGTCAGCCGTGTATTTTATGGTGCTGCCATCATCGCCTTTAATCTGCATTTGCACACATCGATTCTGCTCGTCGTACCAGACCTCGGTCTGGGGATCGCCGCTGTAGCGATAGTGGGCGGCGGATATCAAGTCGTGGCCTGCGCTCAATGTGTCAGTACCGACAGTCTCAATCGTGACTTGGTTAACTTTGCCGGGTCTCGTGTTGCAGATTTCGTTAGCATTCAACCCCGCGGGGTTCCAGTGATTGCTGGAAAATTTGGTCGTTTGCACCTGTTTCTCAGTCAGTTCGACTCGAGTAACATTCCCGCCTTGATCGGTACGAGCGGTAACGTTTACTAATTTTTTGTCCCGCCATTGTTCTGTGGATACGTCATTGAAACGGTAAACTGGGACCTTGAGTACAGTCACTTTTATGTTTGATTCGACAGAGACTCTGAGACGCTCTGCGTTGCTTGAAAATGTCATCACATGAGTTCCAATGCGTTTGCCTTTTCGCGTAATCGTGTATCGCGTCTCTTGCGGGTAAAGCGCGGCTTGCTCGCGGGCTGGCAAGACATCACTTTGAACTTGAGCATCGCCTGCCATAGGGACACTCAAACCCAATGATGCTGTAAAAAGCAAAGCTGCGGGTGTTACAGCTACACATGTTGCTGGTTTTCATTTCATACTCGTTGCTACGCCTTGGGCTGAAATCGGATCATTTTAAGAGGCCCGCACAGCCGAAGCGCTACGGCAGACGCTGTTGAATGAGTTGTGTGAGGTGCTTTGCGTTCTTTACGTTAGGAAATTGCCATGTTGATACCGCTTCAGCGCCACCTGCGCGTCTTATCACTGGCCCCCAGCTATCATGCAAAGATGAATCCCCTCGGCGCCAAAGTTCAATGCGTTGTGCGTCGTTTTGCTCTAACGCATCGGTTGTCGGTGGAGGTTGGCGCAGCGTGTCAGGGTGGGTGGGTTTTGTCAGCTGCTCCAAAGTGGCCGAGTTAAAGGGTGTCTCACCGTATAGGAGGTCCAGCCAAACAGGCTGAACCTGCTTGAGTGTTTTGAGTGCTTGCACTGTGTCCAACAACTGAGCGTTGGCCATGCATAAGTTGGTCGCGTATTCACCGCTGGTATCGGTGGCCATCGCTACCGTTACGGCTCGCTGACCACTTCGTGGATTAAGACGAAAACCCCACTGCATAGGCCGGTAACCCGCATGTAACCAGAAGTTCAGTCCTTTGTGGGTTGCACCAAACGTCGCACCGATGATATCGGGGGCGGCAAGATCCGGCGAGTGATGAGGAGCTTGCGCTACAAAGTTCAGTAAGCGTGTACCTAAACCACGCTGCTGTAATTCGGGATGTACCGCAATGCGAATTACTCGCCAGTGCCTTGCGCGCAAGATAGGCTCAGCGCGACACTGTTGATACAGCAGCACCGGCAGACGCTGATGAGCGGGGCGTCGAGTGTTGCAGATAATTCCGGTGACTTCATCCTGCGGTAACGCACCCTCCTGAGCAATCAAGGCCGCCGCTGTGATTTGCCCGTCGATACTCTGCACGAGCACACTCAGCCGGCTTTGATTCAGCAGGTGTTTCAAGTCTCGCGAGCTGGTTTGGTAATGGGCTTGTAAGAGCAGGCCAAATACGGATTTCAGTAATGCTGCGTCGTTGAGCAGCTGCTGTGAGGTGAGGCGTTCGTGGCGGATGTCGTTGAATGGGTGTTCAGAAGAAGGATTTATGAATGGTGGCTTGTTTTCCAGGGCTGGGTTGTTGAGTGAATCAAGGCAGAGCAGGTCATTACACATCGCCTCCAGCTTATCGCCTGCAGGCCAACGAACGGGATGAGTTAAGGTGTGGAACCGGGTTTGGATAGCTGCTTGACCATCCCGCGCAACCGATGCGCTGAATACCAAGCTTAAAGCGCGGCCCGATCCCTCATAACCGTCCACCGTGCCGGCCATAATGGTGTGTTCATAGCGTTGGGTGAGTTGGCGTAAGACTGGGACGGGAATCGATCCTGCCTCATCGATAAACAAGTAAGAGCCGCGGTTTCGTAAGGCTTTATCGAGAGGCGTGAAACCGATATCCGCTTTATTGATGTGCTTGAGCACGGGTCGAACTTGATTTGGGTGGCTCGCGGTGAGGGTGATAGATGGTGGCGTTGGCGCGGCACTGAGTCGAAAATAACGATCAATTAGCTGACCCAGCACCGCTGATTTGCCGCGACCGCGTCTAGCCAAAATAATGTCAAGTGTTCGATTCTCATGCCGTGTGTTGCTCAAAATAGCGGGAATCACAGCCTGTTGTTCGGCTTTCCACCTACTGATCCCGGGCGGAGCAACCGGCAGCGCCATTGTGCCAGCAGACGCTCTATCAGGTTCAAGCGAGTACAAGGTTGCACAGTCCGGCAACGTGGGGCAGGGCGTGAGGTAGCGGCGAAGGCCGCGCTTTAAATGCTGTTCATAGGGGCTTGCGCCCGGAATCAAGCGTGTACCGTTCGGCAATAAGAGTATCAGTAACCCCGGGGTGCGCACCGCTCCACACGCAGCGCCGAGTACATTGTCAGGCCAATTGCCTGTGCCATCAATTACCAGCGCGGAAAATTCATTGCCCAGCAACTGTCGGATCTGGTCAGTTTCATCCGCACTCGTGCGCCGGTCGGGGACCACGTGAGTATCCACACCCAATACGGCTCGTATCGAGTCCAATACCGCGTCAAAAAGGAAGTTATTATCGTATAGTGTCGGCCCAGCGGCTGAAATTGGGACGCAGAGCACATTTCGGCGGTGGCATTGCACATCTGTAAGGGATGAATGTGCCTTATATTTGACTAATAGTGCCTTGAATTCATCAATTTCTTGCATCAACGTCACTCAGTTGTGTATTTACGCTCGTTATACTGGTGTTCGAACGCAGCCAATGGTTGTTTTCGTCAAACCTCCTCCAAGTGGTATTTTTGCAAGGAGCACCGTTCGGCCAAGGATGGCTGATTTTTTTACCTAACCCCTCCCTGAAAAGTTCCACCGGCCTGTATCGCCCACTTTGTTCGCGCTTTCGTGTAGCTAACGCGATTCGGTGAGGGCACGTAACAGGTGCAAGCGGTAAAATTGACAAAAGCAAGAGACAGTTGGTTCGAAACAACGAGAAACTCCCTGTCTCGATGATCTCAATCACGGTATGCTTTGGTGTTGCGATTTGGTAAAGGGCCTCTGTCTGTTTGTCTGGTGCGCAAATATCAATTTTGCAATGCACGTTGAATGGGTTGATTACTTGATGAATATCAGCGACTTATGATTGATATGATATAATTTGGGACGCATTAGACATCGGAAATGTGCGGAAGTTCATTGATTATTTTCGCTGGGGCGGCAACAATTCAGGCACGAGTCAGCCGCCATTCCTTTACCCGCTCACAACCGAGCAATCGGTATTAAGGAGCTGAAGTAAGGGTGATTGGTGGGAAGCGCGTTGGCGGAGATTTACGAATTCAGGGCTGAACGTCGACATTGGATTTGGAATTTACTCAAATTAGGCTACGTTTTTATGATGGATAAGTGGTGCAAGCCCGATTTCATTACCGCACGACCCATTGATTTGATGGCTGTAACAATTTCAGAATTTATTTAACGGACGAGGATCTATTTTAATGATCAAAAAGTATTTCGGCATTACTCTCATTTCGGCCAGCATGATAATGGCGGGCTGTTCTTCGAATGACGACGATGGGCCAGGCGGCAACAACAATCCTGCACCGATGCCGGATCCAACCGATCCGCCAGCCTCAACTATGGTAGACATTCCGACTGAGTTCGCGACTGTCGACGCCGATGGTGCTGATCTGACCTTGAACTTAGTTGAGACCTTAACTAACGCAGACAACTTCACCATGCTTCTTAATGCCGCAACCAATGCTGGCATTGCAGACGATCTGGACGGTGTGACTATTTTCGCTCCAACGGATACCGCGTTTGCTGCACTGGATGAAGTACCCACGGGCGATGCGTTGTCTGACATTTTATTGGGCCACGTTGTATCCGGAGCATTAAGCGGTGATTTAGTTGCTTCTGCGGCCGCTGATGGTTTAACGGCCACTGCAGAAAATGAAGACACATTGACTTTCACCGCTGAAGGTGAACAGTTACTCATTAACGATGTTGTGATCAGCGGTACTGACTTACTTGCCACGAACGGCATCATTCACACCATCGACTTGGTGCTTGTTCCAGAAGAAGATCCCGTTGAACCGCCGGGTGGTGGTACAGACACGCCTCCTCCAGGTGGCGGCGCTGAACTCGGTGCGGCGCTGACTGGGCTGCAAGCTGCTGGTTTCACGGACTACGTGACTATCTTCAATAACACGAGCTTGGGTCTTGCACTGGACGATAACCAATGGACTGTATTCGTACCGACCGATGATGCGTTGTCTGACGCTGACGTAGCTTTGGATTCAAGCGGTGCGTTTGCTCTAATTGCGGACAACTTGATCACTGACGGCGCATTCAGCGCTGATGAACTGCTTGAACAGGGAACTGCTGCTGGAAACGGCGGAACAACCCTTACGTTTGGCGGAACTGCTGGTGCGTTGACTGTTAATGGCTTTAATGCAACATTGGTTGAGGTCACAGGCAGCAACAGCGTGATCTACTCTATCGACGGTGTTATTCAGTAAACTACCGATACACGCCCCATTCAGTGCGAGTGGGGTGAATCGTATCCAGAGAAAGGCCGCGTCTAGTAAGAGCGCGGTTTTTTTTTGGCCGACGCTACTGCCGGTAAGGCTCGGTGGAGGTTGTTTGATTAACCATAGATTGAATTATTGAAACGCGGTTTCGTGAAAGCTACGAAGCTTTCTCGAGTGCAGCCGCTCGGGCTTCATCTCACTCATTTTCGTAAGCGCCAGCATTCCGATTTGTAGGTGTTGCGCCACTTGGTTTTTATAAAATTCAGACGCCATACCGGGTAGTTTCAGCTCGCCCTGCAGGGGCTTATCTGACACACACAGCAACGTGCCGTAAGGCACGCGCAGACGAAACCCATTGGCGGCGATGGTGGCCGATTCCATGTCCAACGCGATAGCCCGTGACTGGGAAAGACGCCGCACCGGTTCGCGTTGATCCTGCAACTCCCAATTGCGGTTATCAACGCTGGCAACCGTTCCGGTTCGCATGATGCGTTTCAAGTCGTAGCCTTCCAAGCCGGTGACCTCTGCCACCGCGCTCTCCAGCGCTTGCTGGATTTCCGCCAAAGGCGGGATAGGGACGGTGACAGGGATATCGTTGTCGAGCACTTTGTCCTCGCGAACGTAGGCGTGAGCTAGCACATAGTCACCGAGCTGCTGCATGTTCCTTAGCCCCGCACAATGGCCGAGCATTAACCAGGCGTGGGGTCTTAACACGGCGACGTGATCGGTGATGGTCTTGGCGTTCGATGGACCCACACCGATATTGATCAGCGTGATACCGCGGCCTTTATCTCCCACCAGGTGATAGGCAGGCATCTGCGGCAATCGAGCGGGAGCTACGCCGCTAGTGGGTGTGAGCTCCCCACGGTTGGTGACCACGTTTCCAGGCTCCACGAATCGCTTGTAGGTACTGTCACCGGACTTCATCAGGTCTCGCGCAAGTGTGCAAAATTCGTCAATGTAGAACTGGTAGTTGGTGAACAAAACGTAGTTTTGAAAGTGCCTTGGAGCGCACGCCGTGTAATGTACTAAGCGATGCAGGGAATAGTCGACGCGCTGCGCCGGGAATGGCGCTAGTGGAGTGTCCTGACCGGGTGTGCGCTCGTGCGTACCGTTGACGATGTAATCGTTGACGTGAGAAATGTCAGGCACATCAAATCGATCGCGCAGCCCGCTGGTGAGCTGGTGCGATGAGCCGGAGCCCACCGGGCTTCCAGGTTCGAGCGCAAAATGCACCGGGATTGGTACCGTTGAATAGCCCACGGTTACCGGTTCCGCATGGCTTAAAAGTAACAGCTCCAGCTGATGCTTTAGATAACCGGCGAACAAGAGTGGCTGGGTTATGGTAGTGCTGTAAGTGCCGGGAGAGTCAACGTGTCCATAGGACAGGCGAGAATCGGGGCGTTGATATGAATGCGTTTGCAGCTTAATCTGCGGGTAGTATGCACGGTATTGTCCTTCACTCAAATCACCGTCCAGATACGCCTTAAAGGCGGTTCTTAAAAATTCGGTGCTGGTGGTGTAGAGCTCGATGAGCAGGTCAACCGCTGCCCGAGCATCGGTGAACGATTGATCTTCGCACGTGGGCGGGGTGTTGTAGTGGATGCTCATTGTTCTCGCGCCAGAAGCTTGGGTGAGTTCAGCGCGGGGCATCGACGAATTTTATGCAGCTCTATTGTACTGTCAATCTGCATTCGCCGGCTCTGGCCGGGGATCACCATCAGTCTTACGATACATTAAATAGGCGATGGCCGCGGCCGCGGCCAAACCGTACAACAGCGGTAGGGCTTTATCGGAGACGCCATTGAATTGAAAAAATATCACAGACAATGCCGTGTAGAACACTCCCAGGATAAACTGAGACAAATAACTTTTTACCAGCAAGTAGTCTGTGCCGCTCGAATCACGGGCAAGATCAAAAAAGCGTTTATTAAACGCCAGCCGAAAAAATGATGAACAGAAGGTGATGATCATCAGCGCGATCAGCAAGGAGCTCTTCCCCAGTTCTCCATCCACATAAGCGCGCAGAGCCCACGACAGCGCGTACAACAACGTCGCAACCAGATACACCGAATTGCCTTCAATTTTATCGATGGTGTTTTTAAGTAACCAGAAAGTCACCGCAAAGAAAAGCGCCAGCGCAACCACTGTAACACCCAGCGAGGAGTAGTCTTCTTGCATCACTAAAAACAACGACAACAACCAAAAGTGACTTTCAAGAAACAGAAAGACCCCGTCGAGCAAGAATACCGGGAAGCTTCGGCACCGATCACGGAACTGAAAGCTGCTCAGTAAAGTAACGTTCGAAGCGGGGCTCAGTGCCAGTTTTTCTTCCGACACCGATTGTCGGTACCACCGCGTCATGCCCCAATACACGGCCAGATTCAACGCAATAAACCCCCATAGCCCGTGCGACATATCTAATAGCAATCCGCCAATCAGGATTCCCGATTTCAGGAACAAGGTGACGAAAATCTGAAAGTTGCCGTACTGCCGACCAGTGTTGGAAGTCTCAGTCATGGCAAGGAAGAGGGTGCGTTGAGTGGTCCAGAACCAGGCGTTGTAGGTGCCGCTGCACAAACCTATAACGATCGCTGCCAAATATTGAAGGGCCGTAAAACCTAGCCCGATTGATGCACTCGATAATACGGGCCAAGCCAGTAAAACGCTTACTAACAGGATCTCAAACCAAAACGTGCGGGTAAACAAATCTCTTGCGCTGAGTGCCTTGGCGGCCCGTTGCCAAGGGCCGAGGCTCAGAACAAACCCGGTGCCGGTTGCCCCTATCATCAGGGTTACATCAGCTAGCCCGAATTGGTGACCCCATAGATACACGGGCAAGTAAAACGGCAGCAGTCCGATAAGTAGGGAGTGTGCTGCGAGGAAACTATAAAAAGGGTACGGCTTGTCAAGCCGTTTCAATGAATCCGGAAGGCGTTTCAAATTGCACTTAGAAAATATCGTTATCAGTGATCGACATCGCGTCCATTCGATCGAAAAATGGTTGCAAATCATCGGCTTCGTTGTAACGAGGCTTTTGATGCATCTTGATATAAGGTCGAGAATTCAGCTCAAGGAAAATACAGCCCTGGTCACGGTAGTCTTTTTCGATACCTTCTTCGAAGATGATATCAATGCCAAATAAATTGGCGTCAAAGTCTTTGACGACTCGCTGAAATAGCGCTTTGTTGACGTCAGGAATGGTGTTCTGGTCAATGGTTTCAACCACCCCGCCAGGCGCCAGTGCAACGCGGTTGAACACGTAAATACGCTCACCGCTGGCCGGCACGCTGTCGAGTGTCAGGCCTTGTTTCGCAAGATACTCGATAACATTCGCTGATTTTTGAATGGGGAAAATGGTTGGACCAAGCTTCATGTCCTCACGAATCGCATTTTCCAGATCAATCAGCTCACTGACGCTGTGTGATCCGTCGCCATCAACGAATGGCGGGTAGCGCCTGATAACTGACACAATGTCGTCAGGCGTCGCTAATACGCGGTAATTTGCGCCGAGTAGATACTGTTCGACGACAGAGACGGGCCACCAGATTTTAACCAGTAACGCTGCTTTCCACAATTCACGATAGTTTCGGATCGGGAAATGGCTGCCGCGTGAATAACCACTGACGTTTGGCT
Source organism: uncultured Granulosicoccaceae bacterium (assembly GCA_937951695.1). Taxonomy (GTDB): domain Bacteria; phylum Pseudomonadota; class Gammaproteobacteria; order Granulosicoccales; family Granulosicoccaceae; genus Granulosicoccus. Next base: position 19,268 of record CALFBL010000159.1, read on the forward strand.
TTATACACAAAGGAAATCCGTGCTGCTTGGCAAACTGGTGCGCGCGCCAAGGGCTGATAAACAAATCCCCCTTCGCGTGGGGGATGTCGAATTCAGCAAAATGCGCCCGCGCTTGAGCTTTTGACCGGCTCTTCCTTCTGACTTGCAAGTCGTTGTAGTTACTGCACCCGTCCATGAACGTTTTGCTGATCCAGGCATACAGCCATTTCTTCAGTTTTTTCACGGGTGTGTGCGCCGGGTACCTATGGGTTGATGAGTTGCCCGTTGCATGATGCCTCGGGTGCGCCC
>CALFBL010000160.1 GCA_937951695.1 uncultured Granulosicoccaceae bacterium
GATTGAGTGGCAAACCCATACAACAACTGAGCGTCTTCACGAACCACCATGTGGGTGAACAATTCAACCGGCTCACCGGTTATCGGTAGCGAATAGTGCGTTGTCATGGAGGCACTGAGTTCGTAGCCGACCCCCTGCACATCGATCACCAGTTCGGGTGGTGTTTTTTCAATCAGCGTACCTCGCAGCCGTGCTATCACCAGCGCAACCCCCGTCCCCGTGCGCGTTTTCTCGGTGGGCTCGTCGATAATAACGAGCGCGTGCCACCAAGCACCGAATGCGCGTGACAGAGCGCTATGGCTAGCCCATCAGCAGCATCTACCTGCACCGCACGCGTAATGTCCAGATGCGCTTTTATCAGCGTTTGCACCGCTGCCTTGTCGGCAGCGCCTGAGCCTGTGACGACCTGCTTAACGGTGCGGGCGGCGTACTCCGACATTTCCAAGCCACGCGACACCACGGCGGTAATGGCCGCACCGCGCGCTTGTCCCAGCTTTAACGCCGACATCGGGTTGTTACTGACAAACACTTGCTCGATAGCCGCCGAGCTCGGGCTCCATTGATCGATCACATCGCCGATGGCTTCGTGGATGTGACCCAAGCGGTCCGGGAAACTCTCACCTTTCACTCGGATGTGGCCGTGCGCCACGTACACACTGCGCACACCATCGGAATCAATCAAACCGTAACCGGTGATGGTTGACCCTGGATCGATTCCGATCACTCGTGTGAGTTGGCTCAAGTATAAGCCTCGGCCGGAATGTCGGCGTTGTGATACACGTTTTGTACGTCGTCCAGATCTTCCAGCATATCCAGAAGCTTCAACAGCTTCTCACCCTTTTCAGCGTCCATGGCCACCTCAACACTGGCGCGCATGGTTACCTCCGAGTGCGCCGGTTCAAACCCAGCTGCGATCATGGCCTCCTTGACATCAACGAAGGTAGCTTCTGTGGTGAGTACCTCATAGGATCCATCGTCGAGAGTAACGACATCATCAGCGCCTGCCTCAAGCGCTGCTTCCATCAGCGTATCTTCGTCGACATCGTCGGCGTAATTCAAAATACCCAACTGGGTAAATAAATACGACACCGAGCCCACGGCCCCGAGGTTGCCAGCGTATTTGGTAAACGCGTGCTTGACTTCCGAGACGGTGCGGTTTTTATTGTCCGTCATGGTGTCGACCATGATGGCAACGCCTTCAATGCCGTAACCCTCGTAGCGATTCTCTTCGTAGGCCACATCGTCGAGTTCACCGGCGCCTTTTTTGATCGCGCGCTCGATGGTGTCCTTGGTCATGTTGCCGCCGAGGGCTTTATCGACGGCCAGACGCAAACGCGGGTTGGAATTTAAATCCGATCCGCCCATTTTGGCGGCGACATTGATTTCCCGGATGAGTTTGGTGAATAACTTACCGCGCTTCGCGTCCTGAGCATTTTTGCGATGCTGAATATTCGCCCATTTACTGTGACCTGCCATACTGCCTCTGGAATTGGTGCTAACAAAGTACTGGTAGTTTAACCTGTATTTGAGAATTCACCGTTGGCGAAGAATTCCGCCGCTTTCCGGGCCGTTAATGCGCTGAACGCCATGGCCGTGTGGGTGCGAGGCACCTCAGTAATGGCCTGCGCGCCGGCAAGCTCGGTTTCGCTGTGCAAAACCACTCCATCACTGGCTCCGCTGCGCCGGTTAAGCCAGTAACTCACGCTCAACCAGCGGCCAGGGCCGTCGCTGGTACCGCGGATCAGCCCCACCGGGTATCGTCCAATGGAACGCGGCGCACCACCGAGTAAGCCGCCATCACAGCTGCGCCCCAAAAACACCCTCATGATCCGGGTGCGGTGCAATCGCTGCGCGATGTGGCTACCGTTGACTGGGGAGCCTATTAATACGGCTCGTCCGGTTCTGCCCAGAGGATTATCCGGCGTCGTGACATCCTTGTTCGAGTCAGTGTCCAGAGAATGGAAGTAGTGCAGCAGAACAATTCCGCCCAGACTGTGCGCTGCCCAATGCACAGTTGGGGTGGTGATGTCCTTGACCGCTGCTGCCAGCACCGCAGCATTCTCCGCGGGCGATTGCGCCAAAAACCGATAACTAACGCACCGAGTCTGGTATCCGTAGCGGCGCAAGTGCCAGGCCAGTAATTGCATCAACGGCCCCTGCATCCAGATACCGTGCACCAAAATAACGGTGGCGTCTTTCGCCTGTGGATTCGGTTCGGCCGCGGTTGAATTAGCTGACGTTAATCCTCGTTCGCTCATCGGTTAGCCACGTGCTGTGCAATCGCTGCCCGATTGGACGCCGAACTGCATTTCTCAATCGCGGCATCCACCGGCAACCACAGCAATTGCTGATGCTCTTCTGCGTTCAGCACCACCTTGGCCTGAGCGGGCAGCCGAACCCGAAACCAATGTTCTCGGTTTTGCGTCACACCCGGCGCATAGCGATTGCGCCATGGCGGTTTTATCTCGTACTGAACCTGATGGTGCAAATCAACGGGCTCGGCAACCAATCCCGTCTCTTCGTAGAGTTCACGCGCGGCTGCCTGAATCGGGGTCTCGCCCGCTTCCAGACTACCAGTAACCGATTGCCAAAACTCTGCCCGGTCGGTGCGCTCAATCAACAGCACATCGTTATCGTCGGTACAGATCAATACCAGCACCGATTCAGGTCGTTTGAACCTTGTCTCCGCCAGAGGCACTGTTTCAGTGAGTTACTTGTCGTCAACCGGCGCGCTCGGTTGACGCGCTCTAGGTCGTAACGATAACTCGCGCCACTGCGCCTCGGAGACTTCGCTCGGCGCACTGGTGAGCAAACAACTGGCAGACTGTGTTTTTGGAAACGCCATCACATCGCGGATGGATTTCGCTCCACTCATCAGCATGATCAATCGATCAATACCGAACGCTATGCCGCCATGCGGCGGTGCGCCGTACTGCAAGGCGTCGAGTAAAAATCCGAACTTGTCGCGGGCTTCATTGTCGCCAATACCCAGCACTTCCAACGCCTTTTGTTGCATAGCTTGTTGATGAATACGAATCGAACCACCACCGAGTTCGGTGCCATTGATCACCATGTCATAGGCGCGTGATAAACATTTGCCTGGGTTGTCGTCCAGCTCAGCTTGCCAAGCCTCGATGGTGCGCGCCTGGGGAGCGGTGAAGGGGTGATGCAGTGCTTGCCAACGCTTACCGCCTTCATCGTATTCAAACATCGGAAAATCCACCACCCATAGCGGTGCCCATTCGCAGGTCAGTAACTCTCGGTCATGGCCGAGCTGCACCCGCAGTGCGCCCAGTGCATCTTCCACCACGCGGGCCTTGTCAGCGCCAAAGAAAATCAAGTCGCCGTCTTTGGCACCGGTGCGTTCGATTACTTTGACCAGCACCTCATCGGGTAACATTTTCACAATGGGGGATTGCAACCCGTCACGACCGGCAGCCACATCGTTGCATTTAATGTACGCCAACCCTTTCGCGCCATAGCGGCTAACAAATTCGGTGTACCCATCGATCTCTTTACGGCTTAATGTGTTGCCGCCGGGCAAACACAACGCAGCCACTCGACCGTCCTCGCTGGAGGCTGGCGCTGCAAACACTTTGAATTCAACCTCCGCCATGATGTCTGAGAGCTCCACCAACTTTAACGGGATGCGCAGGTCGGGCTTGTCAGAACCGTAGTCGTGCATGGCTTGCGCGTACGTCATGCGCGGGAACGTGGCGCCCAGATCCACAGCCAATATCTCTTTGAACAACTCGCGCATCAGCTCTTCCATCGAACCTGTGATGGTGTCTTCATCAATAAAGGCCATCTCAATATCGAGCTGTGAGAATTCCGGCTGACGATCGGCACGCAAGTCTTCATCACGAAAACAGCGCGCGATTTGATAATAACGATCCATCCCGCCCATCATCAGCAATTGCTTGAACAGCTGCGGGGATTGCGGCAGTGCGAAAAAGCTGCCCGGATGAGTACGGCTGGGCACCAGATAATCGCGCGCACCTTCCGGTGTGGCGCGGGTCAGCATGGGCGTTTCAATGTCGATAAAGCCCATGCCTTCCAGAGTATTGCGCAAGCGCGACACCACTTTCGATCGCAGTCGAATGCGGTCTTGCATTTCAGGGCGGCGCAGATCCAGATAACGGTAACGCAGGCGATGCTCTTCCGAGACATCGGTGTCGTCGAGCTGGAAGGCCGGTGTGGCGGCTCGGTTCAGGATCTCCAGATCGGTCCCCAATACTTCCACCTCCCCGGTTGCCATTTCCGGATTGATGGTGCCCTCGGGTCGATTGCGCACTCGTCCTTCGATTCTCAAGACGAATTCGTTTCTAACCTGTTCAGCCAAGCCAAAGATTTGCTCACGGTCCGGGTCAAAAACCACCTGGACGAGTCCGGTGTGATCACGCAGGTCAATAAAGATGACCCCACCATGATCCCGGCGACGATGGACCCAACCGCAAAAGGTCACTGTCTCATCGAGATGTGCCGTGTTGACTCCACCACAGGTGTGTGTGCGCATGAAAACCCCGTTCTGCGTCAAAAAATAATGATTGTAGGGTGATAAAGCTCAGAGAACTAGCGATAATGAAAGGTTCTCTCCTTGAATCACAGCCCCCATGCCTCAGTATCACGTTTACGGAGTCGGCAATGCCCTTGTCGACATGGAATTTGAAATCGCCGATGACACCCTCACCCAGCTCGGCGTGGACAAAGGCCTCATGACTCTTATAGAGGAGGATCGTCACGATGAGCTGTTGTCCAAGCTTGACCTGAGCAAGGCGCGGCAGTGCAGCGGGGGCTCAGCGGCCAACACCATCATCGCCACAGCTCAGCTCGGCGCGAACAGTTTCTACTCGTGCAAAGTGGCCAATGACGACACCGGGGACTTCTACATGAAGGATCTCACCACCGCAGGCGTTACCAGCAACCTGTCGATGAGCACTCGCGAAGACGGTGTCACCGGCAAATGCATCGTACTGATCACCCCCGATGCCGAGCGCAGCATGAACACCCATTTAGGTATCACCCAGCGCATCAGTACACGTGAATTGAACGAGGCCGCCATTCGCGATTCAGAATACGTTTATATTGAAGGCTATCTGGTGCCAGAAGCCGAGGCGCGAGCCGCTGCGATCAAAACCCGTGAAGTGGCCGAAGCCGCTGGTGTGAAAACCGCCATCACGCTGTCGGATGTCAACATGGTGCAATTCTTCAAAGCGGGCATGGAGGCTATGATCGGCAACGGCGTGGATCTTCTGTTCTGCAACGAAGAGGAAGCCTTGTTGATGACCAATGCAGCCGACGTGTCTGCCGCCCTTCCCGCGTTGCAAAAGATCGCCAAGCAATTTGCCATCACGCGCGGTGCCAGAGGTGCTGTGTTGTTCGACGGTAGCCGGATGTTAGAAATTCCAGCTCAAACGGTCAGGCCCGTGGACAGTAACGGCGCTGGCGACATCTACGCCGGCAGCTTTCTGTACGGTTTGACCCATGGCCTGTCATTTGTCGACAGCGGAAAACTGGCGGGCGCGGCTGCCACCGAACTGGTGCAACACTTCGGTGCACGCTTGCCGAGCGACACCTTGCAAGCGATCGGCGCAAAGTTCAAAGCCGGATGATTTGTCGCTAGTGCGAGTCCGTGTCAGCCAAAACAGTGGCACGGCTCGCCAGCGCAACTTGCACACTCAGTAACCCCTGTTGTCGAGAAGCGCGCGCTTCTCGCACACCAATATAGATTCCGCTGGCCGTCACCAGCATTGCTCCGGCAATGGCGTATGCATCGAGTACCTCCCCATAGAGTGCCCAGCCCATCAACATCGCCCAAACCAGAATGAGGTAATTGAACGGTTGCAACACATTCGCCTCCGCCAGTTCCAGTGCCTTGATCAACAGCAGATGCGAGGTCATCGAACACAGGCAAACACCGGCCAGCAGCCACAGCGCCTCACCCGTCGCCGGTTGCCAAACCCACAACGCTGGCAACGCCGAGGCAGCCATTCCCACCAAGCCGAAGTACAACAATGAAGTCTCAAACCGATCGTGGCGTGAGACCAACCGTGTCATCAGGTTATACAAGGCGTAGATCAACGCGCACAGAATCGCCAGCAAAGCGGCTGGCTCAAACACGCCCGTGCCCGGCCGTAAGATGATCAACGTACCCAAAAACCCAATACCTACCGCACTCCAGCGCCGCCAGCCTACCGATTCGCCCAGTATCGGAACACTCAACACGACGATGAACAACGGAAAGCAGCTAAAGATAGCGTGGATCTCTGCCACCCCGATGTAGCGTAAAGCGAAGGTGAAGAGACTGACCTCGGCGCACATCATCAAACAACGCGCGAGCTGCTTACCCGGCACCTTACTGCGTAGCGCCTCACGCACAGGCATGCGCAGCTTCACCAGACACAGCGCCATCAGCGTGAACGCGGTGAAGCGAACAAATACAATTTGCGCCACCGGCAGCAAGTCGGTCAAACCTTTGGTCACAGCGTCCTGAGCAGCAAACACCACTGTGGCGATCACCAGCAACACGATGCCGTGCAGATTGGTATTCGATTTATCGGCGAGAGGCGCTGTCATGCGGGCAGTAGAACACACAACGCAAGGTCATTGGATAGCCGTGAGCCTGCAGAGTAACGCCCAGCGGCGTATTATCCCACTCAACGTTTAACTCAAAAATGGAAGCTGACATGTCACCCGACGCACTGGTTCTGATGTTGTTAATAGGTATCGTATTCGGTGGTGTCTCAGCCGTCGTGCTTCGCGGTCGTCGCAGCGTGTTTTTCCTGAACATTCTATTCGGTGTGATCGGTGCCTCCCTCGGTGCGTTTCTGCCAGTACTACTCGGCCGGGAAACCTTCGTAGTCACCGAAGGATCAGGATATTTGTTGCGCGCACTGGGTGGGGCTTTCGTGTTGGTGCTGATCGCCAGCCTGTTTCGTTCGGCCAAACCCGGGGAGCGATAAGCGATGTCTTTTACGCAACGTACCTTTGACGATCTTCTACTTGCTGAGGCGGGTGGCGTTGCCACCATCACCCTGAACCGCCCAGACAAACTCAACAGTTTCACCGAGAAACTGCACGCCAACTTACTCGATGTCTTGCGCACCGCCGATGCCTATCCGGAGATTCGCTGTGTGGTGTTAACCGGCGCCGGTAAAGGTTTTTGCGCCGGTCAAGATCTTGGCGATCTCGACATGAATAATTTGCAAGACGTTCTGGAACGCCAATACAACCCACTGCTTCGTCAGATCGCCGCCATGCAAACCCCCATCATCGCTAGCGTCAATGGCGTTGCCGCCGGGGCCGGCGCTAACGTTGCGTTGAATTGCGACATTGTGCTGGCGGCGACGTCCGCCAAATTCATCCAATCGTTTAGCCAGATTGGCCTGGTACCCGATGGCGGTGGCAGCTGGATTTTGCCTCGTCTGGTTGGTCAGGCACGAGCGATGGCCTTGGCGATGACCGCAGAGCCTGTCATGGCCGATGACGCGGTCACCATGGGTATGATTTACAAAGCGGTTGACGATGAACAACTGCAGCAAACCACAGACCAATTGGCCACGATGCTCGCCAATATGCCCACCACTGCACTGTCTCTGATCCGCAACATGATGCGTCAAAGCCTTACAAATACATTAGACCAACAGCTCGATATCGAACGTGACTTCCAACATCTGGCCAGTCAGACCAAAGATTTTCGGGAAGGGGTCGATGCCTTTATCAATAAGCGCAGACCTGTCTACACCGGCCAGTAATACGGGCAATACACCGCCATTTGATGACGGTGCGTCCTAAAAACGAGAGCTGGCGCAAAACTTCTGGCATTCCTGTCGCTACGGTGACCGTAAATGTCGCAAGATTGTGGCTTGTTTGCCCGTGTTCGCTGCATTCCCCCATATACTCCCGTGAATTAACCACGTCTGCTGGAGATCTTTGGCTGATGAGTGATCAAGACAATTTCGACGACGAAGAAGACATCATTCTCGATGAGCTAAACGATGAAGAACTCACCGAGCAAATGCACGATGATCTCTACAACGGGCTCAAAGAAGAAATCATTGAAGGCACTAACATACTGCTCAAACGCGGTTGGGGTGCAGACAAGGTTTTAAACGATGCACTGGTTGAAGGCATGCGCATTGTCGGCATCGATTTCCGCGACGGCATCCTATTCGTACCCGAAGTACTCATGGCGGCAAACGCGATGAAAGGTGGCATGGCCATCCTACGTCCGCTGTTGGCTGAAACCGGCGCACCACCGATCGGCAAAGTGGTTATCGGCACGGTCAAGGGCGACATTCACGATATCGGCAAAAACCTGGTGGGCATGATGCTCGAAGGCGCAGGCTTTGAAGTGATCGATCTGGGCATCAACAACCCGGTTGAGGATTATCTGGCCGCCTTGGTAGAACACAAACCCGACATATTGGGCATGTCCGCGTTGTTAACCACCACCATGCCGTATATGAAGGTTGTCATCGATACCTTGAAAGAAGAAGGCTTACGCGACGACTTTATTGTGCTCGTCGGTGGTGCACCGCTGAATGAAGAATTTGGTGACGCCATTGGGGCCGACGCCTATTGTCGTGATGCAGCTGTCGCGGTAGAAACAGCCAAGAGCCTGATCGCGGAACGTCGCGCCAGCTAAATGCGATGCGGGCCAAGAAAACCACACTGGTTATTGCCTGCGGTGCCATAGCGCACGAACTGATGGCGGTGATTGAGGCCAACCACCTCGATCACCTCGAGGTCCAGTGCCTACCC
>CALFBL010000161.1 GCA_937951695.1 uncultured Granulosicoccaceae bacterium
GATGTAGCGCCGTGGCATCCCTTGGCGACCCAGGAAGTGCTGTGGGAAGAAGGTGATGTTTGCGCCGATGAACATGGCCCAGAAGTGCAGTTTGCCTGCCCATTCAGGATACATGCGGCCCGACATTTTCGGCAGGTAGAAGTAGATACCCGCGAAGATGGCGAAGACGGCACCAAGCGACATCACGTAGTGGAAGTGAGCAACCACATAGTAAGTGTCGTGATAGGCGCGGTCGATGCCAGCCTGCGACAGCACGATGCCTGTAACGCCACCAGCGGTGAACAGGAACAGGAAGCCGAAGGCCCAGAGCATGGGCGACGGCGCTTATGAATGCATCCTGTGTGCGTGCTGTTCAACCAGCTGCCCGAGCTATTGGTGGAACAGTGACCGCTACCTCGGCCCTGCGGCCCTACTCGCCTCCTACCGCTGGTTGGTAGACAGTCGCGATGACGCGACGGGAGAGCGACTGGATGAGCTTGAAGATCCGTTCAAGTTGTATCGCTGCCACACCATCATGAATTGTGCACAGGTTTGTCCGAAAGGGTTGAATCCTGCGAAGGCAATCGCCGAGACCAAGAAAATGATGGTGCAACGCAGACTGTAGTTTGCTCAAATAGACACCCATGACTCGCACTCCATGACTGTTGAAGATCAACCCATTGCCAAACTGCGCTGGCGTTGCCGGCGTGGTATGCGTGAGCTAGACGAAGCTATGAGGGCCTATCTCGACAATCACTACAGTGACGCAACTCAGGAAGACAAGGAACGCTTCCTGGCATTGCTCGATATGCAAGACCCCGAGCTGTATCGGCTCATCAATGGCAAGGACAAGGACGCCCGATATGACCCCATTATCAGCGCTATTACAGCGAGCCTCAAAGCAGCGACTCCGTAACGAAGGCGTCGCTGAAACAGTAGCCCAGTCGAGCCATCAAGCAGAAGGCGGGGCCATCATTGAGCTGCGGCGTTCGCGAATCCATCACCGGGTATTAATCGGCGTGGGCACCTTGAGCTTTCTCGCACCGCTAAACGCCCAGCTACCTTGGCAGGTCGCTGGATTTATCTGGACGTGGACACTTGTTTGTCTGTTCCATCATCATCGAACACAATCCACTCCACAGGCTTTACGTGATACCGAAAACGGTTGGCAGCTGGTGGTTTGCGCTAGGGTCGTCCTCGTACACTACAAGAGCACCCCTTGGTGCAACGCTCACTTGATTCTGATGACGTTTGCTGACGATGCAGGCAAGACGCATCGGGTCAGTATCTGGCGCGATGCGGTGACAGAGTCCAGCTTTAGCTGGCTAGCCGCCAGAGTTACTCTCACCCGCCCTGACAAGAAGGTGAAAACTGTGTCAACCTCATACAGCACAAACTTCCACCACACACGCTGAGAATGCCAAATTGAGCAAATCGATTTATTTAGGCGTTAACGTCGATCACGTTGCCACTGTCCGACAGGCGCGTGGCGTTAACTACCCCTGCCCAGTCCACGCAGCCTTGCAGGCAGAAATTGCCGGCGCTGATGGCATTACCATGCACCTGCGCGAGGACCGGCGCCACATCCAGGATCGCGACGTGGAGCGCTACGCACCGCTCGCCCAAACCAAGCTGAACTTTGAAATGGCCGCCACCGATGAGATGCAGAAAATTGCCTTATCGTTGATGCCTGCCGATGTCTGCCTGGTGCCGGAGAAGCGCGAAGAACTCACCACCGAGGGTGGCTTGAACGTAGCAGCTCAGCAGACACGACTGAAAGACTACGTGGCGGTATTTAACGACGCAGGCGTTCAGACATCGATGTTTATTGACCCCGATGCTGAGCAGATTGACGCCTGCGTAGCCATTGGCGCACCGGTCATCGAACTGCACACAGGTGCTTACGCTGAGAGTAAAGAGCGCCGCGCACAAGACGCTGAATTAAAAAAAATAAACGACGCCGCCCACTACGCAAACTCACTGGGCCTCGTGGTTAACGCTGGCCACGGTCTCACCCGTTATAATGTCGCAGCCATTGCAGCCATCGCTCCCATGAATGAACTCAACATCGGGCACAGCCTGATCGCGGACGCATTGTTTATGGGTATCGAGGCGGCGGTGAAAGACATCAAGCAACGCATGATCGAGGCACGTTCCCAGTGATATACGGAATCGGTGTCGACCTGGTCACCATTAGCCGGATTCAACGCGTCTATGAGCGCTTTGGAATACGCTTTGCCAGACGCTTTTTACACGAAAACGAAGTGCACGGTTTGCAGTCCAGTGACAATCCGATACGGTACCTGGCGAAACGCTTCGCTATTAAAGAAGCCGCTGTTAAGGCACTGGGCACTGGGGAAAGAAGCGGTGTGCTGTTACGCGATTTCTACATTGAACATTCGCAACTGGGCAAGCCTCTTTTGAGAGTAGACGGCTGCGCCCAGGTGCTGTGTCAGAAACAGGAAATTGCCGCAACTCATGTGAGCCTAAGCGACGAAGGCGACCAAGTGGTCGCCTTCGTGGTACTGGAATATAGTGCCGACTGATCAGCCACATAACGGTAAGCGCAAAGGCTGCTAGTTACGTTGATAAACTCGAACGTAATCCACTTTCAATTGTGCGGGCTGTGGGGTCGTGTCATCGGGTGCATCCACCCATAAACCACCCACCGCAAGATTCATGATGAGATACATGGCTTGTGAGGCAACGTTTTCGCCGTTGACCTGAAACGTGGGGTAGCCGTTAACGTAATACGTCAGCTCGCCTACCGACCAACGCACACCGATGGTATGAAAACCTTCCGAGGCGCCATTGACCACCACCTCGTGCTGACGCGGTGAACGCAAGTTACCCTCTTCGTCCGTGTAGTTGTAGTTGTGATAGAAACTATCCGGATTAGCCCCGTTGAATTCCATCAAATACAACTGCGGTTTCAAACCCTCAAACTCAGTGCCTAACATCCATATCGATGGCCACAATCCAGCCCCGTCCGGTACGTCGATGCGAGCTTCGATGTAACCGTATTGCACATCGAACTTGTCCAGAGTCGTCAAGGCACCCGAGACGTACTGCTGACCATTGGCCTCAGCTTCCATTGAGGCTGGCGTTGGAACTGCAGAGATTACCAGCGCTTCGCCATCGAACGAGAACGGGTTAATTGTGCTGCCGGGGTTAGCTTGTATATCAACGTAGTACTGTACTTCATCGTTTATGATCAGATCCGTGCCCCAAGCCAACGCCGTATTCCACTTACTGGCATCAAGCGATGTATCGTTGAATTCGTCGTTAAAAACCAAGTCGAACTCTTCAGGGTTTATTGCTTTCTGCGTGGCGGCACTGGGCATTGGTTCACCACTATCTTCCGGTAGAGCTTCACTCAGTAAGAGCTTTTGTTGAGCTTCCAGCTCTGCTGCCTGAATGCGTTCTTTTTGCAGCTCTTCCAAACCGTTATCACCGCAAGCGGCTAGTGTGAGCAGCAAGGATACACTCACGGCACTACGACGATACTTTGGTAACACGCTACAGGTTTGCATCGTCTTGGTGATTCTCATTTTCTGATTTAACATGACAGTCATTTCCGATCTGTTGCCTTCGCTCTACTAGTAGTAATAACGAACGCCAAGGCCGATCTGGTCGTTATCACCTACTTCAAACTCGCCCGACAAGTCCAGTTGTCTGGTCAAGTGGTACAGCGCTCTGCCAAATACATTAGGGTCTACGTCAAAGAAGGAACTAACACCCACACCGCCCTGCAGTTCAAATCGGTTGTTCAATACGAAGCGCGTATTAATTTGAGTAAATACACCCGTATCGTCAATCGATGTTTTAATGGTTTGGTTCGACAAACTAAAACGTCCGTATTCCACACCGGCAGTTAACGCAAACGTTAACCGGTCGGCCTGTTGCGGGGTAATGATGTAGCTCGCACCCACAACCGCTTCCTGATAATCCTCAGTACCTGTTGCCCGAAAAAGCACGCGGAATTTCTCAGCAAGTCCCACACTGGCGGTAAAGCGAGCCCCGTTTCCACCGAACTCAGCGTTTACTGGCACGATCGATACGTATGAAAATTCACGCGAACTTGCGCGCACCGAAGCAGGCAGACGTAAGGCATTTAGCGCTGGAATGACACTCGTTGGCTCCTGTGGCGCTGTAACCAATGTTTCGGCCACTTGCTCAATTTCTGTGTCGCTGGAGAACGATTCTTCGATTACCGTTTTACTAACTGTATTGCTTGCCGTGTTGGGCAGTCGCAGACGTTCGCTGTTCTGCGCCTCACTCACACTGGGGGTAGGCTTAGGCATTTCGATGGCCGTTGGCGCTGTGATGGGTGATGCATCAGCTGCCGCTATTCGAGGCTCAGCATCGATTGTGTTAACTGGTTCTGGTGCCGCTTCCGCGATACGCTCGGGTGTCGGTGCTGCTACCGGTGCAAGTGCCGTAGTTTTGCGCTCTTGCTCAGCGGCATCAGTTTGAGCCTGCGCGTTGGTGCTGACGTCCGCCGTAATTACGTCAGCAGCACTTACGACATTTGACGTGCCTTTCAGGACCTTGACGTACGTCGACTTAAAGCGTGGTGTCGGGGCTGTCTGATCGGCAGTGTCTTGCTGGACGACCACTGGTTCGATCTTCTTCGTGGACCGAGCGCCAGTTGCTGCGTCAGAGATGTCTGCGCCAGCGACTGCATCAGAGGTATCTGCTGCATTGCTTTGGGCTTCTGTCACAGCTTCGTACGTTTGCCCAGATGCCCCGTATGCGGCTGCCAAATTCCACTCAGGCGCCTCTGTCGAACCAGTTTTTGGTCCATTGAGCAGGCCGATGAAACCACTATTACCCGGGCCATGACCACACTGCATATCGTCAAAAACCGGGAAGTTGTATTCGCCGTCGACTTTGACCAGCGTTGGGCCGTTACCGATTCGCTCACAAACCTGACTAACGCTCTGGCCACCCACTGGGGTAGCCACAATACGATCGTGAAGCGCGCTTGTAGCTGATAAGTTGCAAAAACATTGATTGTCTGCTGCGTAGCTGAGCGGCTCTTCTGCGGCGAATACGCTCGAAGACAGGCTCCAAACGGCGCCGATATAAGCTAGGGATGTCCAACGATTAGGCATGAGAGTGTTGAATCCAATAAAGTTATAGAGGTTCACCGCTACAGGTTTTGTGCCAACAGTCTGATTTCTATCGCTCTGTTCACGTCTGATTAGCTTTAGGCTTGAACGCAGCTTCCGATAACAAGTCAAGCAGCTAAGGATCAGCTCCTACGCTGAAACAAATTTGCCGAAAATTCGGCAATTGCGTGAAATTATTCACAAAAATTGGTTGGAAGTCATGACCCGATATCTCAGTGGTAACGACGATCGAGTGCCCGTGTTGTTTGCTCTTAGTCTGGTGACCTTATTGGTTGCCTGCGGAGACGGAAGCAGCCTGAAGGACGAAGCACTCAAAGCTCAAATTGCGGCAGGAGACTCTGCTGCGCCGGAACTCGGTGCCGCGAACCCGGATCTTCTCGGCCCGCCACCGACAGAAATTCGACCCTCGATCAGCGTCGCTCAGTTGGCGAATGACCGTTCACAGACCGTCGGCTTCGCCCAAAGTGTGGCGGACGATCCGTCGCTGCTGACTGCACCTGACGCCGTGCAGGAACCTGCCACCCAGCCAGAACCTGCCACCCAGCCAGAGCCCGACTCCCAGCCAGAGCCCGACTCCCAGCCAGAGCCTG
>CALFBL010000162.1 GCA_937951695.1 uncultured Granulosicoccaceae bacterium
GGTGCTGATATGCGTCTTGATGATGACGCTGATGGTGGCGATCCCCAAGTTGGCGAAGTTTCAGGATGTACGTCAGGCTACGGTGGATGCAAGCCGGTATGCCGCATGGCAAATGACGGTGTCGAAGGAGGTCGATCGTGAACACGTGATAGATCGGCATTTTTCGAAAACTGATGCGCCCATTCGCAGTGACAACTTTCTGCTTGAGCAGAACAGTTTCTGGACACAGAACCGATTACCGTTGATCCGCGACCAGGCGTTTACGCCGGTGAGTCGTGCACCGGGCGCACCGGGTGCATTTCGGCCATCATTGGTGGATGTGCAGACGCTCAATGTGTCAACTCAAACGAAGGCCTCGTCACCGGGAATAGTTGCGGACGCTGCGACCGGTACCGTTCGTACAGTCAGTAACTGGCTTGGCGAATCGGATGCCATCGCGCCGGATCGGGGAATCATTAAATCAGACGTCCAAATCGCTATGCGTACCGGGAATGAAGGTGAACGTAGGACCATCGAGTGTGGGCTTGGCTCGGCGGTTTGTCTGTCCAGTATATCGGCGATTTTGGTCGATGGTTGGGAGGCCGAAGGCTCCGAAGCCGTCGAGGCTGGTGCGCAGGTGATGGTACCGAGTCAATTGCTCAAACCACTTGGAACCGTCTTGTCGGCTGCCTCAGTAATCCCACTGTTGAAAGAATTTAAAGAATTTGATGACGGCCTAGGATGTGTTAACACGACATCCTTACCGACCAAAGAGCTCACTGGCGAACTCCAAGCCTGGGTAGAACCGCATGAATGTTAACTACGCTCTGCGAGTCGCAGTCGCTATCGCTGTGCTGGGGCTATGGGCCAGTACGGGGGTCGCTAAGTCGCTGGACGACTTTCCTTTGCCCGATCGATCAGAATCCTGGTGGGTAACCAAAGGCAGCAATCACAATGGTCATCAGATCCAAATCATGCGATTTAAGAGTCGGCTGACACCATCAGAGGTGTTGCAGTTCTACAAGAGTCTATGGCAGTCGGACTCAGAGGTTCCAGGATTTATGCAGTCCAGTGCCAACGGTTGGCAGCTGATCAGTCGATTGACGGAGCACTACCAGTGGGTCGTTCAGGTGAAGGTTGCTTCGGGGCGCACCGCTAGCGTGGGGCTCATCTCTCAGTTGGCGTTAAAAAACACCGTAGCTAATGGTATTGCAAACATAAAGTTCATGCCCGATATGCACGGGGGTACTCTGGTATCGAGTACGCACTCGGAAGAGCCTGCACTGGCACGTACCCAAACGGTACTGTTCAGTGGTAGGCCTGGCCGAGTGGCCGACACGGTAAAGCGCCACGCTCAGGATCATGGCTGGGACTTACAAGATGAATATGTCCATAAGCAGGCAGTAACACTCCGGTTCCAACGCGCTGGACGGCAGCTGGATGTTGCACTGGCTTCAAGCCAACACGGCAGAACCTTGATTTTTCTAAATGAGGTTATCCATGGACCTCAATAAAGCGCGCACAGCTGTGCACCCGCTGGAAAGACTTAGTTGGATTCGTCAGCACGGGTCAGTGATCACCGAATACACCATTACCACGGCCATCGTCATTACCGCATTGTTTATACCGATCCCGGGGGTTGGGCTGTCTGCAGTGGATTTCGTGATCCAGGCTTTGAATGGGTTCCAGGACCATTCCACCGTTTTTTTATCGATGCCCTGAATCGGGGCGGCCGTGGTTGAGATTATGAACGCCGGAGCGTGACGACATTAGTATGCAAGGAGTGAAAGGAGTGCACGGAATGCAAAACGCAATTCAATTTAACCGTTCACAAAAAAGACCCTGGGGGCGTTTGTTGCTGTTGCTCGTCTCGTTAGCGATTGGCGGCGGAGGTGTGTATTTTGCCAACACCTACATCAGTCAAGAGATTCAAAGCATCCGTCAGCAGTTTCAAAAAACTGAACCCATGATGGATGTGGTTGTACCGTCGCAGAATCTGTATCGAGGTGATACGGTGACCGAAGCTGTCATGTCGTTGCGGAAAATACCCGCGCAATATGTGGACACAAACAGTGTAACTACAGAGAACTATGAAATTGCCAAAGGTCAGCGGCTTGAGTTTGATATAGACTCTGGCACCGCCTTGTTGTGGGCACACTTGGAAGGGGGAGTAAATCCAACGTTCTCGGGGAAGGTGCCTGATGGTATGCGAGCTTTGACGGTTCATGTGGACGAAATCAACAGCGTGTCAGGATTTCTCCAACCCAAGGATCGTATCGATTTATTGTTTACCCACGGATCGGGAGACAAACAGAAAATACGCCCATTGACCGATAACCTCACGGTGATTGCCACCGGGGTGCAAACCATGATCGACAAAACAGGGCACGATTCGCAACGAATGTTCAACACCATCACCGTGCAGGTTGCGCCGTTGGATGCCAAAAAAATATCGTTGGCGCAACAGATCGGCTCTATCACAGCGGTGCTGCGTAACCCAGAAGACGACAAAGCAATCTCAGATGCGGTGATAACTCTCGCGTCGTTGCTCGATGAGTCTGAGGCGCCCAAACCCAGTGCTCCTGCGCAACCAGCACCAGCCCGAACGGTAACACCCCCAGTAAAATCGATCGAATACATCATTGGAGGACAGCGATGATACGGACATCAATGCAGAACATGAAAGGCATCATCACCACAGGTTGCAGTGTTGTGGTGCTGGGTTGGCCGATTATCGGCGTAACTGATCAATTCAACGCAAGCCTTCAGTACAAGCCCGTGCTGGACCACCCCGCGGTATTGTGGCGCGAACCGATTTCGCCCACGCATCAACGAACGCCTGATGCACTGATGCGAACAACGACTCAGACAGCCGCTGCGACCACACAAGATTTATTGGATCGGCTTTTACCGGCTTCAACCTCCGTACCCAGACAGAGTGGTAACCAGGCTATTTCGGGTCAGGGTTTAGTTCGCGAGAACCTGGATATGTTTGTGGGCGAAGTGAAGGTACTGGGCCAACGAAAAATTGATCGTGTTGCCATTGGCCAAGGAGCTGTTATCCGCGCTGATGTGTTGGACAGCGATGAACTGTTGGTAATCGCAGAAGCAGCTGGTAGCAGTTCATTACGGCTTTGGTACTCAGACGGCCATCAAGCAGATTATAACATTCGAGTTACCGGTGAAGATCCGGAAACGCGTTTTCGAATGGAAAAAATGGTCAAAATGCGTGTTCGAATGGTTGAATTTCGTAAAAGCGCACTGACTCGTTTAGGTATTGATTGGGCAGATTCCTTAACCGGGCCAACAATCAGTGCAGCGGGAGATGCCGTTTCGAACACCCTGTTCAGACCTGAGTTTGAGGACTTCAGTGGACTACCGCTTGCGGTCGATCCGGTCGCAGCCTATTTTGGTATCGCCTCGAACTTAACGTCCAGAATAAACGCCATGGCGCTGGACGGTGATGCGAAAATTCTTGCAGAACCGGTGCTGAGCGGTACCAACGGTGGTATTGCGTCGTTTCTCGCCGGTGGCGAAGTGCCTTACCCAACCGTGGGTGCCAATGGCGAACCGATTGTCGATTTCAAGGAATATGGCATTCGTCTGGAAGTCGAACCCCGCATCGATTCGGGCGGCAACGTGCTTGCCAGCATACAAACCGAAATCAGTCAATTGGATCCAACGGTAACCGTTCAAGGCGCGCCCGGTCTGTTAACCCGTCGAGCACATACCCAGGTGAACGTTAAATCGGGGCAAACCATCGTTATCAGCGGTTTGTTAAGTTCTGAGGTCAGCAAAGATATAGCGCGGTTACCTGGCATTGGACGGCTACCCGTATTGGGGCGTTTATTTCGATCGGACAACGTGCGAAACAACGTCAGTGAGCTGGTTATTTTTATCACCCCCGAGGTGATCGATCCGGCGGTACTCACGTTGACTCAACGAGAACTGGAATTTCACGAATCCGCAGAACGACAATTGCACCACGATCGTACGACGCAAATGATTCTTGACTAGTTGAACCCGTCAAGGAGGATGGAGTGTTTGATCTAATTATTCAACGCGGTAACGCACGGCGACACACCGCTCATGTCTCTGCTTATGTTTGCGTGATTGGACGCGGTCGCGGAAGTGATCTGCATATCGATAGCCGGTATGTCGCAAAGCGGCACGCAGAATTTACCCAACGCCCCGATGGGGTGCACGTGCGCGATTTGGGCAGCTCCTCTGGCACCTAC
>CALFBL010000163.1 GCA_937951695.1 uncultured Granulosicoccaceae bacterium
GCCGCGTTATCCCCAAGACCAATCCCTTCAGACGAGACTCTAGGCTCAGCCTGTCCATACCCCCGATACGATTCAATCCACTGAATCTGTCCCGTTTCTGTGGTGACCACGATCGGGTCCCCGCGAACGTCGTGATGTAAGAGCTCGAATCGCCGCCTGAACCCACACCCATAGCGGCATCAATCAAGGGTTCTCTGACGGGGCCTGCGAAAATGTTCGCGTCCGAGTCTTGTGCAGTGCAGGAACTCAGCAACCCACCGGATAACAGCAAAGCCACAGCACAGCCGGCGATCGTTTTTACGTTCACTTGAACGTGGATCTTGTGAGGCTTCATCTAGCCGTTAGCGTCACCGGTCGTCAAACTAACCAGACGTGGTTCAAAATACGGACACGCTGCGGTGTAGTAATGTGCATTCAGTCGTGATTTAAAAGAACTGGCTCACAAGAGCAGAACACCTGACTCGGTGGTTTAGCTCGCAGCTGCCCGCTCGCCCAACAGGTAGCGAATCACGTCACGATAATCGAACACTAGCGATATCAAGATGACCACCGAGGCGATCGCCATGATCACCTTGGCGACCTGCCCGACGGTTGGCTTTCGCATCATAGTGAACAGATAAATCATCAGGGGCGTCCAAAACACGCTGTGTGGCAAACCCAGCAACCTCACATACCCCATCTTCTCGTACAGCAGGTTGGTGCTCAGCGCACGCAATATTGAGGCAGCAACACAGATCCCCGCTGTCAGCCGAGTGGGCTTCCAGATCAGTAACGCCAGCGGCAGCACAAACGCTCCGGCGAATAATATCGGCATCCAGATACTCAGCCAGCCAGGCCCGTGCCCGACCATTGCTTCATTTCTCATCAGTAGAACCTTCGTGTATGTCTATCGTGGTCAAGTGGCGAGCGGGACGCACGAGCATTTGCCTGCCGGTACCCCTCATCACCAGAACCCGTGGCTCGCCGGGTGCAAAAAAACGTAGACATGCTTCGCGGTGGGCGATTACGGCCATTAAACGGGACAATCCAGGGCTGGACGGGCAGTTTTTACCGCGTTCAAGGCATTACTTCCCTCAACCAATCAATTCGCACAGCGATTCCGTCTATCATTTGCGACATCGACTAAAAACAACCCAGTACCTATCGGGGTTAGGCGTGTTGGCGCCTTCGTTAACAGACCATTACACGAGAACGATTGTCTATGAACATTCATGAATACCAAGCGAAGGCGCTGCTGAAGACATTCGGTGCGCCGGTTTCTGCCGGTGTCCCTGTGTTAGCGCCAAACGATATCGACGCGGCAGTAGACGCGCTGCCGGGTCCTGTCTACGTTGTCAAAAGCCAGATTCACGCCGGCGGCCGAGGCAAGGGGACCTTCAAAGAGCTTGGCAACGATGCCAAGGGCGGTGTTCGTGTATGTTTCTCTGCCGATGAAGCCAAGATCAACGCTCGAGAAATGCTGGGCAAGACTTTGG
The DNA here is from genome assembly GCA_937951695.1 of uncultured Granulosicoccaceae bacterium. Lineage (GTDB taxonomy): Bacteria > Pseudomonadota > Gammaproteobacteria > Granulosicoccales > Granulosicoccaceae > Granulosicoccus. The sequence continues at coordinate 1,476 of CALFBL010000163.1, forward strand.
TCACCAACCAGACCGGGCCAGCGGGTAAACAAGTCAATCGACTGTATGTCGAGGATGGTGCGGATATCGCTCGCGAACTCTATCTGTCCATCTTGGTCGATCGTGAGAACAGCAAAGTTTCGTTCGTGGCCTCTACCGAAGGTGGAATGGACATCGAAACCGTCGCGCATGACACACCGGAGAAGATTCACACCACCGCCATTGACCCGCTCAAGGGCATGGTCGATACCGACATCGACAAACTCAATGCTGCCTTTGAGCTCGACGGCGCCGCTGCTACCGATGCAAAGACGCTGTTTCGATTGCTCTACAAAGCGTTCGTTGACACCGATATGGCCTTACTGGAAATCAACCCACTGGTGGTGTTAAAGAATGGGCATTTGAAAGTACTCGATGCCAAGGTCTCCTTCGACGGCAACGCGCTGTTTCGGCAGCCGGAAGTTGTCAAACTACGCGACGAGACCGAAGAAGACGACAAAGAACTTGAAGCTTCAAAATACGATTTAGCTTACATCGCGCTTGAAGGCGACATCGGCTGCATGGTGAATGGCGCAGGTTTGGCCATGGCAACTATGGATATTATCAAACTGTACGGTGCCTCTCCTGCCAACTTTCTGGATGTAGGGGGCGGCGCCACCACTGAGAAAGTCACAGCGGCGTTCAAGATCATTACTTCCGATCCTAACGTGAAGGGCATTCTGGTGAATATCTTTGGCGGCATCATGCGCTGCGATGTCATTGCAGAAGGGGTAATCACCGCGGTCAAGGAAGTCGGCCTGGAAGTGCCTCTGGTGGTACGCCTGGAAGGGACCAAAGTGGAAGAAGGTAAAGCGCTGATTAACGCAAGCGGTTTAAATGTCATTGCGGCCGACGACCTCGACGACGCCGCTCAAAAAGTTGTTACAGCGGTGAAAGGATAAGCAAACATGTCAATACTGATCAATAAAGACACCAAAATACTGGTACAGGGCTTAACGGGGAAAACCGGTACTTTTCATACCGAACAGGCACTGGCCTATCACGGCACCCAGATGGTCGGAGGTATTCATCCGAAAAAAGGCGGCTCCGTTTGGACCAGCAGTGCTGGTGACAGTCAAGGTACAGAGTTGCCTATCTTTGCTAGGGTCAAAGAAGGCAAGGATGCGACCGGGGCCAACGCATCGGTGGTGTACGTTCCGCCCGGTGGTGCTGCAGGCGCAATCACAGAAGCCATTGACGCTGAAATCCCGCTGATCATCTGCATCACCGAAGGCGTGCCGGTACGAGACATGGTGGAAGTCAAAGCCCGGTTAAGCGATTCTAACTCCCGGCTCATCGGCCCCAACTGCCCCGGCGTTCTCACTCCCAATGCGTGCAAGATCGGCATCATGCCCGGCAGCATCTTTATGGACGGCACCGTCGGCGTTGTCTCTCGCTCCGGCACTTTGACTTATGAGGCGGTCTTTCAAACCACACAAGCCGGTCTTGGACAAACCACCGCTGTGGGTATTGGCGGCGATCCTGTCAAGGGAACCGAGTTTATCGACGTGCTCGATATGTTCCTCAGTGATAATGAAACCAAATCCATCATCATGATCGGCGAGATTGGTGGATCGGCAGAAGAAGAAGCCGCTGAATGGATCACCGAGCAAGCGATAAAAGGTCGTAAAAAACCCATGGCCGGCTTCATCGCCGGTCGTACGGCCCCCCCGGGCCGCACCATGGGTCACGCAGGGGCTGTTATCTCGGGCGGAAAAGGCGGCGCGGAAGACAAGATTGCTGCGATGGAGAGCGCGGGCATGGTGGTGTCTCAATCTCCTGCCAAACTCGGTGAGGCTTTGCTAAAAGCGATTGGGTAAGTAAAGGTTTATCGCAACCAACCCGTCGTTGATGGGTCTGATGTTGATAATCACCTAACAACAGGAAGTATTGAGACATAAGAGGAACCAACGAATCTTTGTTGGCCTCTTTTTCTAACTGCACGAGACAGCGCGATCGAACGGCGCCAGTTGAGCGGGGACAGCTTTAATATAGTCGCCAATATTCAGGTTCTCGTTCGCTATACGGGCGGAGTTGTCGCTTGTTTTCGGCCAACCATTTGCTGCTGGTAACTTGAGAACACGTTTTACATGGTCATTATTTATCGTCGAATTGCCGGATTGATTCTGTTAGCCGTCACCCTCACAGCGTGTGATTTAGGTCTGACGTTGGGAACACGATCGGTTAAAGAACAACTACCCACCGCCGTCATCCCCGGCGC
>CALFBL010000164.1 GCA_937951695.1 uncultured Granulosicoccaceae bacterium
GTACCAACCGCCACGATGGCATCGGTGCCCTGCTCGATATGCCATTCGACCAAATCGGCCAACGCCTGTTTATCGACTGAGCCATCGCTGTTCAACGGAGTTGCCAACGCGACCATACTGCCTTGATGGAACATTCGGAACGTCTCGAGGTGCAAATACGAGGTTAGATCATACAACCAACCTACCGTGACGGGTTATTCCACTGGGGAATTGGGTGTATGGCCGATCGATGCGGGTGTGTACTGCGACGATTCCGTGCGTGGCCATACCTTCAGGACCGTTTGTGCAAGGGTGGCCAGCGGTATGGCAAAAAACACGCCCCAAACGCCAAATAACCCACCAAAAAACAGTACGGCCAGAATAATGGCAAGCGGGTGCAAATTGACCACCTCGGAAAACAGCAGCGGCACCAGAACGTTACCATCGAGAATCTGGATGATTTGGTAGTACAGCATCAACCACCAGAATTTTGCGGTGATACCCCATTGAAAATACGCAATGATGGCAATCGGCACGGTGACCGCCACTGCCCCGATGTAAGGCACGATCACAGAGATACCCACCAGAAAACTCAGCAGCAAGGAATATTGCAACCCGCTGAACGTGAAAACCACATAAGAGGCCAGCCAGACGATGGCGATTTCAACAAATTTGCCGCGGATGTAATTAGCAATTTTTTGATCCACTTCCCGCCACACCCGAAACGACAGCTCGCTGCGAGCCGGCATAAAACGCTGAGCCCAGGACAGCAGCTTGTCTTTATCCTTGAGAGTAAAAAAGACCATTAAGGGAACCAGCACGACGTAGACACCCATGATGACGATGTTGGCTACCTGCGCAAACGAAAACTCCAGCACATCCTGCGTTGACTGACCGAGTTCAGCGCGAAGGGTACCGATCAGTTCGTTGATCTGTTCCACTGTGAAGACTTCCGGGTAAGCATCGGGCAGTTTTAACAGCTGCTCCTGCCCTTGCACAATCATGCTCGGAATCGCCCGAACCACTTGTGTAACCTGAGTGGAGAGCACCGGCACGACACCAAACATCAACACGAAAGAGAGCGCGATGAACACCAGCAACACCACCACCACAGACGGTGTTCGGGGCATGCCAAAACGTTGCATCAGCCCCACAACGCCTTCCAGCAGGTAGGCGAGCACCAGTGCCACCAAAGCCGGCGCCATAATGTCGCCAAACACCGCAATGAGCCCAAATAGAGCGACCAGCAAGAACGCCAAAATAACGGCTTGCGGATCTGAGAAGTTGCGGTTGTACCAGTCGCGAATTAAATCGAACATTGAGGGTTTCAGCGCGATGCGCTGTTGATATACCGCTGCTTATCGGACTCTCATTATGCCACCGAATGGGCAAAGCTATACGCGCTGTATGTCGTCACTCCATTGACACATCGGTTTAGGATCGTGCGCAGTATTGTTTAGCAAAATCAAATAACTCCTCCATCAACTGCAGTCGGAATTGCTGCCTCTGACGAACAAAATAGAACGGTCGACGTAGCGGCGGGAACAATTGTCTGGCCGCTAATAAACCCAGCTCAATTTCGTTCTTCACCGTGGATACAGACACGATGGAGATGCCCATCCCGGCCTGCACAGCACCCTTGATCGCTTCCGTGCTACCCAGTTCAAATGGGTGCTGCAACTGCTCCTCAACTATGCCGTGCTCGGTGAGGTAGCTCGCGATGACGCTTTTGGTGCCCGAGCCATCCTCTCTCTGCACAAACGGATAGCGCGTCAAGTCCTGTGGTCTGACCTCGTCCTGCACAGCCAGCTCATGACCAACCGGGACAATCACCACCAGTTCGTCTTGCTGGCAATCGTCTACCAGCAAATGCTGTTTTAGCACCTCGCCTTCGACGATGCCGAGATCGATCGAGCTGTCCGACACCAACGCTACGATGGCGTCGGTGTTAGCCACCCGCAGCCGAACTTGCACATCGGGAAACTCACGGCGAAAACCGCCCAGCAGTTCCGGCAGCATGTATTCGGCAATGGTGGTGCTGGCCCCCAGGGTCAGCAAACCGCTACGGTCGCCTGTGAGCTGCTTCATTGATTCGTGCATCTCATCGTAAAGCGATAATATGCGCGTGGCGTAATCCAGCACCTGCTCTCCAGCGGGCGTCAGATTGATCTTGTTGTTCACGCGATCGAACAACCGTGTATTGAAGTCGGCCTCCAGCTGACGGATCTGATGGGTCACAGCCGGTTGCGTCATGTGCAGCGTTTCGGCGGCGCGAGTGAAATTCAGCGCACCGGCTACAGCATGGAATACTTGGAGTCGTCGATCGGACATGGGTGGCATTCTAACCACGGATTGCCATATAGGTTGACAACAATCTCGCTATACTCTCGAAAACCCTGAACATTCAAGCGGATACCGTAAGGCCCATGAGAGCCAGTCAGTTTCATATAGCCACCACCAAAGAGACACCCACTGACGCAGAAATTGTCAGCCACCAGCTGATGCTACGGGCGGGACTTATTCGCCGATTGGCATCCGGTTTGTACAACTGGATGCCATTGGGGCTGCGTGTGGTGCGAAAAATCGAGGCCATCGTGCGCGAGGAAATGGACAGGGCCGGTGCACTGGAGATGCTCATGCCAGCGGTTCAACCAGCGGAACTGTGGCAGGAATCGGGACGTTGGGAGAAATACGGCCCCGAACTGCTGCGCATGAGCGACCGCCACAACCGGGAGTTTTGCATCGGCCCCACCCACGAAGAGGTCATTACAGATCTCATCCGTCGTGAGGTGCGCAGCTACAAGCAACTGCCGATCAATTTTTACCAGATCCAGACAAAATTTCGCGATGAAATCCGGCCGCGTTTCGGGGTTATGAGAAGCCGGGAGTTCATCATGAAAGATGCGTATTCCTTTCATATCGATGCCACCTCGCTGAGTCATACCTTCGATCACATGCACGACACTTACAGCACTGTGTTTGATCGAATCGGGTTGGATTACCGAGCCGTGGACGCCGACAGCGGCAGTATCGGTGGCGCCAAGTCAACTGAATTTCACGTTCTGGCCAATTCCGGGGAAGACGGCTTGGCCACGTCAACAGAAAGCGACTTCGCCGCCAACGTTGAGAAAGCTGCGGTGATCTGCACCACCGCTCGAGCTGAACCCACCGCTGAACGATCCGTTATCGATACCCCAAGGGTACACACCATAGCTGAACTGTGTGAAGCCACCGGCAGTGCGGCAACGAGCTGTGCAAAAACCTTGTTGGTCAATGGCGTGGGCAAGAACACCGACGAAAACGGTGATGCCGCAGACGGCCCTGAAATCGTAGCTCTGGTGCTGCGCGGCGATCACGAACTCAATGACATCAAGGCCGAAAAGCATCCCTTGGTGCAAACGCCTCTGAGCTTCGCCGACGCCAAGGATATTCGCCGCGTTGCCCAATGCGACGCAGGCTCAATCGGACCTATCGGATTAGACGTACCGATTATTGTCGATCAGGATGCCGCGAGCATGAGTGATTTTATCTGTGGCGCAAACGAGACCGACAAGCACATCACCGGCGTTAACTGGGGCCGCGACCTGCCAGAACCCGATGTGGCCGATCTGCGCAACGTTGTCGCCGGCGATCCATCCCCGGATGGCAAAGGTCTGATCGAAATCGTGCGCGGTATCGAGGTGGGGCATATCTTTGAATTAGGCACTACCTACAGCGAAGCGTTGAAAGCTGCCGTGCTCGACTATAGTAGGGTTGTTCTGTTCGACATGGACCATTGCAGACGTCCCCC
>CALFBL010000165.1 GCA_937951695.1 uncultured Granulosicoccaceae bacterium
GTCGTTGAGTTCTGCGTTGCTCATGGCACGCAGCTCGCGAATAGCCCGCTTCTCGTCGCGACTTACCCGTTTCGCTTCGATGCGAGAAGGAACAATGTTCATTTCACCGTCGCGCCATGGCCATGCATCTGTGCCTTTCAACAACAGATGGCGTGAAATGCCCATGTCTTCCAGAGCGCGATCACTTTGTGTTAACAGCACGCGCCGTGCTTGTGCGCGGCCGGCGTTAACCATGTGGTTTTCGTAGTTTTTTGCAAAGCTTTTTAAAAGTTGGAACATGTGTAGCTCCTGATCCTATAAAGTTATGTGTGAACTCTGTCTGACTGCATAGCCAGTGCTTTAATGCTCGATGGTTAAGTTACGGCCTAGGGCAGCGATTCACAAACGATAGTTTTTTGCAGCTGACCCAAGAAAAACTTAAAGAAGAATTATGACGTGGCCACCACACTTCCATTAAATGCCCTGAACGCCTTTGTTGTAGCGGCTCGCTTGGGTAGCTTCAGTAAGGCTGCAGAGGAGTTGCACGTCACCCCAGCGGCGGTGAGTCAGCAAATTAGACAGCTGGAAGATGTGTTGGATGTCTCGTTATTTCACCGGTTGAATCGAGGGCTTGCGTTGACAGAAGCAGGAGCGGCAGGGCTCTCTGATCTTGAATCTGGTTTTGCCAGCATCCAAAAGGCGGTGCGCAGCATGCAAACAGCCGACAGTCGCAAGGAGCTGACCATTTGGGCCTCTCCGTCTTTTGCATCAAAATGGTTGATGCCGCGAATGCATCGATTTGTCGAAGCACACCCCAGCATTGACATACGCCTATCCGGCAATGTGTCGTTGATCGATTCGGACACCACAGCACCGGCGCTCAGCGCCGAGACCTTGAAATCTCACAACGTTGATCTGGCTATCCGGTTTGGCCGCGGCCAATACCCCGGTTGTGAGGTGGAGAAGTTGCTGGACGTTGAAGCGGTGACGCTGTGCAGTCCGGACTATCTAACGAGCCATGAATTGTCGAAGCCGAAGCGGCCAGAAGAGCTGCTCAAATGCACGTTGCTGCATGATGAGTCACCCTACGAGGGACGGCCCAAATGGTCAGACTGGTTCAAGAACAACGGCGTCAAAACCACAGAAGCGGTGCATAACATTTACTTTAACAGCGTTTTACTGGCATTGTCGGCAGCGGTTGCTGGGCAGGGTGTTGTGCTCACTCTCGAGCAACTGGCGCAAGACGACATCGATGAAGGCCGGTTATTGCCGTTGTTTGAAATACGTGAATCCGTCGCTCAGGCGTACCATCTGGTGTCTCTAAAAGACGCTGCTGATAATTCGCAGGTGAAAGCCTTTCGCGACTGGATCCGAACTGAGATTGCGGCGCCTAGAGTTGCTGCGTCAGCGGCGAGGTAATCGATGAATGCCGCTTCACGGCAATGAATAGCCGCTAGAGATTCGTAAGCTGCACTAGGTGGCACCAAAGTCTTCATCATCCAACGCATCCAATTCTTCATCGTCGACCAGATCATCGTCGTCGAGTTCGGCGAGCAGTTCGCGTTCGAGTTCAGGGTCGAGTTCATCAGGCAGTAGGTCTTCGTTTGCTGCTTCGCCGGTTACACGATTGGGTATCCGGCCGGTGACCTGATCCGTCGGTTTTTTACTCACCGAATCAATGGATTCGCCGTGATACATAGCGTCGAGCTGTTCATCGGTGAATTTGTCGTAATCGGGTTCTTCGAATAGCGCTTCGTCCGGCTGTGGAAGCGGTTTTTTTGAGGCACTCATAATCGACTCACCTGTGTGGTGGTGGGTGGGGGTACGCTGGTGAAGCTCAAATCGTGCCGGTTTGTCAGCACCCTTGTTCTAGCATGAATTATGCTTCTCCATCTTTGAACACCATGAACCTACTTTGAGGGCCCTGTAGCGGCGCGCTTGCCGCTGAAACCCAAGGTGCGATCACAAAATCGAAATCGCCACGGAATGACTGCCCGCGCCACCTGGCACAAACAACTGCCAGGCCCTATGACCGAGGCCAGTTTCAGGTCACAGCACTTTTTTCCATTTCCCATCGGTTTTACCCGACCCGTAAACAGCGTCTATAACCTGCTGGTTCAGCACTGAGTCTTCGAGTGTGAAAATCGTTGGGGCAGAGGATTTGCCAGTGACAGTCTCGGTTTGCATGATCGCTTGAGCGAATGCATCGGCTTGCAGCGTGTACTGATTAATATGGGTAAAACTGAATGTTTGACACTCGCTGTGATCGGCGTTGTGCAATTGCACCACCGAGCCTTCGTAGATGTTGCTATTGAACGGTGCGTTGACTTCAATGAAGCCTTTAGTGCCATGGAACACCATCGTTTGGCGCAGGGCCATTTGTGTGGAGATGTAAAACGACAGCTCAAAGTCGGTGAAATCGGCTTTTACACTGGCGTAACGATCGGTTTCGAAGTTGGGGTCATAATCCACACTAGCTTGCACCCGCACCGGCTCTTTTCCGGTAACAAAGCGGGTGACGACGGTAGGGTATACGCCGATATCGGGTAAGGCGCCGCCACCGAGTTCAGGGCGATTGCGCATGTTTTTCTTATCAACGTTGTAGTAGCTGAATGCACCTTGCGTGTGCTTGAGTTCTCCGATTTTGCCTTTATCGAGCAACTCACGCACTTTGAGCCATTGCGGGTGATAGGTCACCATAAACGCTTCCGAGACCACCACATTGTGTTTGTCTCGAACTTTTATGAGTTTCTGGATGTCTTTGGCTTTCAACGCCAATGGTTTTTCCACCAGAACGTGTTTGCCGGCCGTTGCAGCCTTTATGGCCCATTCAAGATGGTGGGACGTGGGCAGTGGTATGTAGACCGCATCGATTCCCTCGCACGCCAGTAGCTCTTCGTATGTGCCGAATGAAAGTGGCGCGTTTAGGGTTGCAGCGAGCTTGGCCGCCTTTTTCGCATCGCGCGATGCAATGGCGGTTACCCGTGCGTAACGGGATTGTTGTATCGCTGGTAAGGTGTGTTTTACGCCGATAGCAGCGGTGGACAAAATACCAAAACGGATCATAAATTCATTCCTCGGTCGACGCGCTAACAGGCACCGGCTCCCGCAAGGAGCCGGCGTAACCCGCATGAAGCGTTGCATTACATCACAAGGAAAGAATCATTACGTGCAGCTGTGTTCTATTTCAAGAAAGCGCTGGCCGCGGTGTATTCGTAACCGAGCGTTTCCGCCACTTCCTTATAGGTGACTTTTCCTTCGCAAACGTTTAAACCCGCCCGTAAATGTTCGTCATCGGCCAAGGCTTTTTTCCAGCCTTTGCTGGCCAGTGCTAAAACGTGTGGCAAGGTGACATTGTTCAAGGCATAAGTTGACGTGCGTGGTACCCCGCCTGGCATGTTAGCGACGCAGTAGTGAACGACATCATCGACAATGTAGGTCGGCTCGGCATGGGTGGTCGCCTTGGAGGTTTCCGAACAGCCTCCTTGATCAATCGCGACATCGACTATGACAGCGCCTGGTTTCATGCGTTTAACCAAATCGGCTGAGATCAACTTCGGTGCTGATGCACCTGGTATCAGCACAGCGCCAACTACCAAGTCGGCTGTCAGGACATGGTGTTCCAGTGCATCTTTGGTTGAGAACACGCTATTGGTACTGCGGCCGAACTGTTCCCAGTGTCTTTCGATGGCTAGTGGGCTTCTGTCGAGCACCCAGACATCGGCGCCCATACCCACGGCAATGTGCGCCGCGTGTGACCCCACCATGCCAGCACCAATGATCACCACTTTGCCAGGATCGACCCCGGGTACACCGCCGAGTAAAACACCCAGCCCCCCGTGTGGATGTTCCAGTGCGTAGGCCCCGGCTTGAATCGCCATGCGTCCAGCCACTTTCGACATCGGAGCCAGTAGCGGTAATC
>CALFBL010000166.1 GCA_937951695.1 uncultured Granulosicoccaceae bacterium
CATGGCGGCGGTTTCCGCCAGATGTTCTGCAGTTGGGTCCACCGTGACATGCGTATCGGTCATGAACACCGAGCCCTTGTCCAGCACCATGAGTATCAACGCCGAGATATCGCCGACACCCGGACGCAGGCCAATCACTTCGCGTATGTAACGCAAGTGCCGGTAGTAAGCCCCTTGCACGCCACACACCATCCCATCGGCTTCCCCCAGCCGCACTAACAGAGCCGCTAACGCGGTGCCGCGAGTGCGCACCACCGAGGCTGCGTATTCAGGCGAAACCCCCGAGCGTTCCATCAACCGGTGATAGGCGTCCACGTGCCGCTCATGATCGGGGTTGTTTAACGGATCGAGCACATCAAAGCCATCGCCCATGGTTAAACGCAGCCCGAGGTTTTCAATGGTCTCTTCCACCACTTCGGGGCGACCAATCAGGATAGGTCGACAGACATTATCGTCCACCAGTATCTGCAAGGCATTTAACACACGCGGGTTTTCGCCTTCGGCGAGTACGATCCGCTGCGGATCACCGCAGGCCCGTTCGAACACTGTTTTCATGATGAGACCGGAGCGGAAGACAAAGTCGCCCAGTTTGCGTCGATAGTGGTCGTAATCGGTGATGGGTCGCGTTGCTACCCCACTGGCCTCAGCCGCTTTCGCGACCCGTACAGGGATGTCTATCATCAAGCGTGGGTCGAACGGCTTGGGAATCAGATAATCGCGGCCGAAGATGAACGGCTTGCCGCCATAAGCTGCAGACACCTCAGCGGTGGCCTCGCGAGTGGCAAGATCGGCTATGGCCTCGACGACGGCCACCTGCATCTCGCGATTGATTTCAGTGGCGCCCACATCGAGAGCACCACGAAACAGAAACGGAAAACACAGTACGTTGTTGACCTGATTCGGAAAATCCGATCGTCCCGTTGCAATCATCGCGTCATCGCGCACCGCGTGAACCACATCGGGACTGATCTCCGGGGTAGGGTTGGCAAGTGCGAGGATAAACGGACGCGCAGCCATGCGCTTGACCTGATCGCCGCTCAACACATTCGGGCCCGACAGGCCGAGAAAAACATCGGCACCATCGATCACCTCATCGAGCGTGCGAGCATCGGTATCGCGGGCAAACACCGAGTTGTATGGGTTCAGGTTCTGAGCTCGACCGGTGTACAACACACCGTCCAGATCACACACCGTTATGTTGTTTTTGCTCAAACCCATTGTCACCAGCAGGTTCAAGCACGCCAGCGCCGCCGCTCCTGCTCCGGAGCACACCAGCTTGACATCGTTTAACTCTTTTTTTGCAACACGCAAGCCGTTACGAATGGCCGCCGCAACCACGATGGCGGTGCCGTGCTGATCATCGTGGAACACAGGAATTTTCATGCGTTCGCGCAAGCGCTCTTCGATGATGAAACATTCAGGCGCTTTGATGTCTTCCAGATTGATCCCACCGAATGTCGGTTCGAGCAGCGATACCGCATCGACAAAGCGATCAACATCTTGCGTGTCGAGCTCAAGGTCGAACGAATCGATGTTCGCAAATTTCTTGAACAGCACAGCCTTACCTTCCATCACCGGCTTAGAGGCCAGCGCACCGATGTTACCCAGACCCAGAACGGCCGAGCCATTGGTGATGACCGCCACCAGATTCTGACGCGCGGTAAGCTCTGCCGCCATTGCCGGGCTTTCAGCAATGAGCTTGCAAGGGGCTGCAACTCCGGGCGAATAAGCCAGCGCCAGATCACGCTGATTCAGCATCGGCTTGGAGGCCGTTATCTCCAGCTTGCCTGGTTTACCGTGACGATGATAATCAATCGCAGCTTGATCAAACTTATCCATTTGATCGCTCATGTCTGTCGGTTCATCAGTGGTGTCGTTCGTCATACCGATGGCTCCATTAACCCATCAGCCACCGCGCGGTTAAACGCGCTGCACACCGCCAACAGCGAGGCAGACACGATGTTGCTGTGCAGCGATGCACCATACCGGGTGGCCCCCTTTCCCGCTTGAATTTCGATGTAACAGGCCGACAGCGCATCAGCGCCAGAGCCTGTGGTGTGCTGAGTGTAGTCCACCACCCGAAAGTCCACGTCAAACTGCTGAGTTAAGGCATTGACGAACGCATCAATAGGCCCGTTGCCGGTGCCTTGAATTTCACGCAATTGACCTTGATACACTACATCTGCGCTGAGTTGACGAAGCGTCTCGTCGTCATCAACCGACACCGACGTATGTTTATTAAACTGCAAAGGAGAGGTAGCCTGAATGAATTCCTCGTCAAAGGCTTTTTTTATTGACGCCGAATCCACTTCCCCGCCGCTGCGTTCACTGATGCCCTGCACCACTTTACTGAATTCGATCTGTAGCCTGCGAGGTAGCTCTAATCCGTGATCCTGCTCCAGCACGAACGCCACCCCCCCCTTTCCCGATTGGCTATTGACCCGAATCACTTCTTCGTAAGTGCGCCCCAAGTCGGCCGGATCGATCGGCAGATAAGGCACCGCCCAATGCTCTTGACCTGATTGATTCATCGCCGCAAAACCTTTTTTTATGGCGTCCTGGTGCGAGCCTGAAAAAGCGGTAAAAACCAGTTCTCCAGTGTAGGGATGCCGCGGATGAATCGGCAACTGATTACAGAACTCCACCGTTCTCTGCACCTCATAGATGTCAGAGAAATCCAGATTAGGCCGCACCCCTTGAGTGTACAAGTTCAAAGCAAGAGTCACGATGTCGACGTTACCGGTGCGTTCACCGTTTCCAAACAGGGTGCCCTCGACCCGATCCGCCCCCGCCATCAAACCCAGTTCAGTGGCCGCGACGGCACAACCGCGATCGTTATGCGGGTGCAGGCTGAGTACGATGGAGTCTCGATGGGCGAGATTTCTCGACATCCATTCAATTTGATCGGCGTGAATGTTTGGCGTTGACATCTCAACGGTGGCCGGCAAATTAATAATGACTTTGTGTTTCGGCGTGGGTTGCCATATGGCGTTTACGGCATCGCACACCTCGATCGCATAATCGAGCTCGGTGCCGGTGAAACTTTCGGGCGAATATTGAAACTGCCATTGCGTATCCGGGTGATTGGCGGCGATCTCAGCCACGATCTCGGCACCGTCAGTAGCGATCGACTTAATACCCGCTTTGTCTTGCCGGAACACCACATCGCGTTGCAGGGTCGAAGTGGAATTGTACAGATGCACTATCGCTTGTTTGGCCCCGCGTAGCGATTCAAAGGTGCGTTCTATTAACTCGCGCCGCGCCTGGGTAAGCACCTGCACGGTGACATCATCGGGTATCAGATTCTCATCGATCAGCGTACGGACAAAATCAAAATCGGTTTGCGAGGCAGCGGGGAATCCGATCTCTATTTCTTTAAACCCACACGCTATCAGTAACTTGAAAAAACGCATCTTTCGATTCGTACCCATCGGCTCGATCAAGGCCTGATTGCCATCACGCAGATCCACGCTGCACCAGGTCGGCGCGCAGGTCAGAGTTTTATCCGGCCAGGTACGTCCACTCAAGGGCACCGGCGGGTACGGTTGGTATTTTTTTTCGGGTGAGATTTTCATACGGGTATTAGCCTGTCGGCTCATAACGGGCCCTAAAAATCGTTTCAGGATCCCATCATAAAAAAGTGTTCGGCGCACAGCACCGTTGCGGCAGCGCTCGTTTCCGACCCGCCTGGTCACGCAAGGCCAGGCAGACAAGACCAAGAAGTCGGTTGAGTAGCGAAGAACTTAGTAGGGTGCTCATGAACGCAAGGATGCCTTTGGCAAAGTCGGGCCCTGGCAATGCCTACCGGCCCGAATGAATCGACTGTTGAGTACTACGCCCGGCGCTCTAGAGTGAGGCCGGGCGAATAAGTAATCGCGTGGGGTCGATGTGCGTCATGAAACGAGATTAGCCCCACCGGCAGCCAGGGTCAAGCGTTTGGCTGAATTTATATCAATTTACGTGGATTCATCCATCAGGGGGCGCACCAGTTTTTCCAGCCCATTTACCTTCAGCTCGTACACCAGCGCCATTCTCTGGCCTAGCGTCCCGGACGGAAAACCCTGCCCTCGAAACCACACCACGTACGGTTCGGGCAAGTCAATCAGGCGCTCGCCTTTGAAGCGGCCAAAGGGCATCCGCATCGACACAGCCTCCAACAGATCGGCCGTGGCCGGAATATTCTCCAGCACGGGCACAGCGTCGATGTGCTCCGATGCGTTGTTCCGTTGACTGCCCGTTGAATTGTGTTTTTTAGTCAAGCTTCAGTTCGTCTTTATCCGCTTCGGACGGCGCAGCTTGAGGCCCACCTGCCATGCGCAAGTTGCGGGTGCGTAGCACCGGTTGAGTCACCGATGCCACTAATTCCCGCCAGATAACCATGAGCCCCGACAACACGATTATCGCAGATCCTACGATCACCCATTGATCAATCGATTCGCCAAACCACACACTACCGAAGATCACCGCCCATAGCATTTGACTGTATTGCATCGGCGCGACAAATTGAGCCTCGGCGGTGCGATACGCTTGAATGATGCAGGTTTGGGCCACCACGCTCAAAAACCCCGCCATACAACAGGCCAACAGCGCGTCTCGCGGCATCGGCTCATACACGAAAAACAGTGCCACGGCACTGAGCACGACGTTGGTGAGCATGGGATACATAATTAGCGTTGAACTGTGTTCTTTGGATCCAATCAGCCGAGTGACAATCGAGGTGCAGGCAATACTGAGCGCCGCTAATAAACCGGCCGCGTGACCCAATGAAAAGCTCGCCTGCCCAGGGCGCAAAACCACAATCACTCCCACCATCCCCAGGACCACGGCTACGCCTCGAACAAACTTGATTCGCTCCCCCAGAATCGGGATGGCCAGCAATGTGATCAGCATGGGAGCTGAGAACAACAGGGAATAGGTTTCCGCCAAAGGTAAATGCATAAACGCATAAAACGCTGCGAATAAGGACCCAGAGGTGAACAGGCACCGCAGCGCGACAAGTACGGGCAGGTTCGGCCGGAATGATCGCTCGTGTTTGATTACACCGACCGAGACCGTAAACGGAACAAAGCTTGTCAGCACAACAAAAAACACGATCTGAAAAACCGGTAAACCCTGAACGCTTTTTATCAGTGCATCGTGCAGCGAAAACAGTGCAAAGCCGGCCAACGCAAAGCCCATCGCCTTTGGCACCGACCCACCGCCGCTATTAGTTGCACCGACGGCTTCGCTGTTACTCATAACTTTTTCTCTTTCCAGTGTTCAGGACAGCGCCCCCGTGAGTGCGCGTGTGGGTGCGGTGGAAACCTCTCAACAACTTAGCCTAGTCGGTTCAGCACCGATCGATAAGCATGATATCGTCTCAGCAATGATGAATTGGTCGCAGCCACCATCGGCTCTGCGGCGGTTGCCTTCGCCGAAAACATCATCGACCCATTAGCGTTTGGCATGCACGCTAACCAATCTCAATGACCGATCGTTTAGCGCCTATTGATCGACTAGTTCACGATTTTTGACTGAACTGACGCGCCACCGGCAAACGGGTAAGGTTTCTACCCCCTTCCTACTTCATTGCTGTGTGTATCGGGCCGCTACCAACTCTTATGAAAATACCAGCAACCGCGCTAATGTGCTTGGCCCTTGTGGGCTGCGGCGGATCAGGGGCAACAGGGGACCTTGGCGGTTCCGGTGACCCCGATGCCATTGAATTGGGTGGCTCAGTTGGCGCCAATGACATCACTGGCAGGGAGTTTGAGCAATGCTCAGTTGATGACATCAAGGCAACCGTACTTAACAGTATGCAGGATTATTACCTGTTCTATGACCAACTGCCTAACCTTGAGTTTGACGACTACGCCACCCCGGAGGACTACATTCGCGCCTTAAGAGTGGCGCCGTTTGACCGGTTTAGTTACGTCACAGAGCAATCGACCAGCGAAGCCTTGTTTGAAGAAGGCCGACGATTTGGCTTCGGTATCCGAATGAGTTTTAACGATGAGCGGCGACTGTTTTTTTCGTTGGTCGAACCGCTGTCACCATTTGGTTTGGCTAACGCCGAACGGGGCGATGAAATTCTTGCCATCAATGGCGTTGCGGTCGGTGAACTCACCAATAACTTTATAAAGGCCTCGTTTGGTGAAGCCAATGAGGCCATTGACATCACCTTCACTCTAGTAAAGCGAGACAGCGGTGCACAAGTCGATGTCACCGTGACCAAAGCCAGCTATGAGGTTCGCACCGTTCTCGATACCCATGTGATCGAACACAACAACCATCGGGTCGGTTACTTAAGGTTTTTGAGTTTTCTGGAAACCTCGAAAGACGAACTCAACGTCGCCTTTGCAACACTGAAAAACGAAAACGTGGACGAATTGGTACTGGACTTACGGCATAACACCGGTGGTCGCATCTCGGTGGCCGAACAGCTCGGTAGCCAGATCGCAGGCACCTTGGTCGAGGATACCAGCTTCACGCGTTTTGCCTATAACGACAAGTATTCCGAGTTGAATTCCGAGGTCTCGTTTAAGGCACGGGACAACACGCTTGGTCTGGATAGACTCTATATCCTGACCTCCCCGGATACTTGCTCTGCATCGGAGATGGTGATCAACAGCCTGAAGCCGTTTATCGAGGTCGTCACCATCGGTGACACCACCTGCGGCAAACCCTACGGCACGATCAGTCGAAACTACTGCGGCAAGAGCATCAATGCGTTGCAGGTTGAATTTCTGAACGCAGCCAACGTCGGTGGCTACTACAAGGGCATTCCGGCCGATTGCCCTATTGCGCAAAATTTAACCCAATCGCTGGGTCAAGGCTCGGAGAACTTGCTGAGCGCAGCGCTCTATCATCTGGACACCGCTCAGTGCCAGGTATCGATTGCCGCGGGCGTCGGCGAGCAATCACTGCGATCCAATGCCCAGGACGTAAGCGCGCTGCGTGGGCCCGATAGCGAACTGATGAATCCAGACTTCGACGAGATTCGTTCCTTGCTGACAAATTAGGTGCGATACTCGGTGCTCGCAATATCCGTGTTGAGCGCCGAGTTTCATGAGCATAGTTACCCTCGTACGTCACGGTCAGGCCTCTGCGGGTACTGACAACTACGATCGGCTTTCGCCGTTGGGCATCGAGCAAGCACGGTACCTCGGCCAGTGGTGGGCAAAGACGGGTCTGCGACCGGGCGCGGCCTTCGCCGGCACACTGGTGCGCCAGCAGCACACCGCTCAACTGGCCCTGGATGAGGCAGCGCTTTTACTTGATGTCACCACCTTGGCCGACCTTAACGAATATTCTCATACCGAGATTGATCACTTGTTCGCTCATGGCCTATCGAGCGCCAGTGGCACTGACCTGACGTTCAGCGACTATCTGACCATTATGAAGCGTTGGCGCGATGCGCAAGACGATTCTCTAAACGGGGCTGAACGCTGGGCGAATTTTATGAGCCGTGGGCTCAATGCGGTCCACGCCAGCGCGGACGCGGTCGGGCCCGACGGACATGCGGTACTATTTACCTCAGGCGGGGTTATTGCCACCTTGCTCGGATCTGTGCAAAGCCATCCGTTTCCTTTAATCATCGAAAATATCTGGAATCTTCGAAATTCCTCCATGACCACACTGCAAGTCACCGCCAACCGCGTCGAATTGCTTGATTTCAACACAGTGCCGCATCTGCAGTGGCACAACAACGATCAACTGATTACCCAAATCTGACACGCAGCTAACACCCAACAACGCAATCAACAGCCGGTTGCCAATGGGCAGCGACCGTATCAGTAGCAACCCGTTAATAGGCCATCGTTTATGACGCAATCTCACCACGACGCCGATCGCAAATACTCATTGCATCCGTACACGCACTTGGCAAATCACCAAACAATAGAACCGTTTGTGGTCACACGCGGCGACGGTGTTTACGTCTACGATGAATACGACAACCGCTTGCTCGAAGGGGTGTCGGGCTTATGGTGTACCTCGCTGGGATTCAGCGAACAACGCCTCATTGATGCGGCAATGAAGCAGTTTCAAGCCTTACCCTACTCGCACTTGTTTGCGCATCGCAGCATGATGCCCGCCATCGAACTGAGTCAAAAACTGGTTGAGCATGCGCCTGCGGGTATCGGTAAAGCGTTTCTGGTCAATAGCGGCTCTGAAGCTGTAGACGCGGCAATTAAATTTGCCTGGTACTACCAGAACGCGCGTGACAAGAAAACCAAAAAAACCTTTATTGCAAGAAAGCGCGCCTATCACGGCGTCACCGTCGCCGCTGGCAGTTTAACCGGATTACCCTACGCGCAAGACGGGTTTGATTTACCCGCCATTCCGGTCATTCACGTGAACACCCCGCACGCCTATCGTGAAGCGCACGAGGCAGAGACCGATGAGGCCTTTGCCAAACGACTTGCCGATGAGCTAGAG
>CALFBL010000167.1 GCA_937951695.1 uncultured Granulosicoccaceae bacterium
CAGCAAGGCTAGAGCTCCAATACTTATGGCAGGCGTTGAAGTTCGTCGTTATGCCGTAGAAGACAAAGTCGCGGAGTTAGCAAACCGGTTAGGGATCCCCGTAGTTACTAGTTTCATGGGTCGCGGTTTATTGGCCAATCACGATGCGCCACTGTTAGGGACTTACATGGGGGTGGCAGGAGATGTCACCATCACACAAAAAGTTGAAAACTCGGATGCGTTGTTACTCTTCGGTGTCATTCTCTCGGATACCAATCTTGGCGTCTCGACCGGTACACTGGCCTTGCGTCATCGCATACATGTGGAGGACGAACAGGTACAGATCGCTTATCGCAACTACAAACATGTACCTATGGCTGCACTGCTTGATGCGATGCTGGATCGACTCGACCCCAAACACCCCGTGCAAACGATGCACGTAGAAGCATACTCAAGCGGTATGCCAGCGGATGAAAAACGCATCGAACCCAACGACATTGCGTGTGCGGTAAACGATCTTATGAAAAAGCATCATCGCATGCCGATAGCCGCTGATATGGGAGATTGCCTGTTTACCGCGCTGGACATGGAGAACACAGAACTCGTTGCACCCGGTTACTACGCTACCATGGGTTTTGGCGTTCCAGCAGGCCTGGGGGTACAAGCAGCCACCGGTAAACGTCCGCTTATTCTCGTCGGCGATGGCGCTTTCCAAATGACCGGATGGGAGCTCGGAAATTGTCAGCGCTATGATTGGAATCCTATTGTTTTGTTGTTTAACAACACCAGCTGGGAAATGCTTCGCACCTTTCAACCTGAGTCCGCGTTCAATGATCTACAGGATTGGCATTTCGCTGATCAGGCAAAATCTTTGGGCGGCGTAGGTGAACGGGTTACAACTCGAGCAGAACTCGCCAAGGCACTCGACCGTGCTATGGACCATGTCAGTAGTTTTTACCTGATCGAGATCATGATCGAACGGGGTGTGCTATCGAGAACTTTGCAACAGTTTTCGGCTGGCGTAAAGCGATTACACGGTAAATAGTCAACGGCTACAGCCACTCTGAGAACCAGTACCATCCTGTTTTAAAAGGCCGTGAAACAGAAGCTGATTAGAAGATTAACCTGAGGCTTCTAATGGTCGTTAACCAAAGTGATGCGCAGCCGTCTTCGCTTGAGAAACCTATCCGATGCTTACCGACTTTGACACCCACATCCGTCGAACACTAGCGGAAATATCCGATTCGGGCCTGATGAAGCTCGAACGTAAAATCACATCACCACAATCTGGCACGATTAACGTAGACAGCGGCACACCCTTGAACGGTGTCATTAACTTGTGTGCGAACAATTACCTCGGACTTGCCAATCATCCACGACTGATTGAAGCTGCGAAGTCTGCTCTGGATAGCCACGGTTACGGAATGGCTAGCGTACGATTTATTTGTGGCACACAAGATCTACACAGGGAGCTTGAGCACAAGTTAGCTAAGTACCTTGGCAAAGACGATTCGATTCTGTTCGCCGCCTGCTTTGATGCCAACGGTGGTTTGTTTGAACCGCTGCTTGGTCTCGAAGACGCAATCGTCTCTGATGCGTTAAACCACGCCTCTATCATTGACGGGATTCGGCTGTGCAAAGCCAAACGTTATCGCTACGCAAATTCAGACATGGAGCAACTGGAAACACAACTCAAACAGGCCCGTGCCGACAACGCACGCTTTATCATGATTGCCACCGATGGTGTATTTTCCATGGACGGCTATTTGGCAAACTTACCTGACATCACAGCCCTCGCCGAGAAATACCAAGCGTTGGTGATGGTGGACGATTGTCACGCTACCGGTTTTATGGGTCCTAACGGACAAGGTACTCCAGCGCATTTCGGTGTCAACGATCAAGTCGATATTCTCACCGGCACTTTGGGCAAAGCACTAGGTGGTGCCATTGGCGGCTACATCGCAGGATCCCGGGATGTCATTGATTTGTTGCGACAAAGGGCGCGACCTTATCTGTTTTCCAATTCATTGCCTCCCAGTGTTGTTGCAGCATCCATCGAAGCGATTAATCTCGCTGCAGACGGTGATGATTTGCGCGATGCGTTGTTCTCCAACTCCAGCTATTGGCGGACCGGTCTGACCGAGCTTGGGTTCACACTCACCGACGGTGAGCACCCGATTATCCCGGTCATGCTAGGGGACGCCAACATTGCTCAGGTCATGGCCGCTCGGTTATTTGAACACCGCATGTATGTTTCAGGCTTTTTCTATCCAGTCGTGCCTGAAGGCAAGGCTCGCATTCGAACTCAAATGAGTGCTGCCCTGACCAAAGGTGATCTCGACCGCGCACTGACCGCCTTCGAAACGGTGGGCCGTGAACTGGGGGTAGTTACATGAGCCCTTTCGTAACATCCACTACCATGTCAGCACTGGTAAAAACCCGACCCGATATTGGTTTGTCGATGGAACAGTGCTCTATCCCCCAGATCGGACCTGAAGAAGTGTTGATAAAAATCAACAAGACGGGCATTTGCGGTACCGATATTCATATTTGGAATTGGGACGAATGGGCCGCTAGAACCGTTCCCGTACCATTAATTATCGGGCACGAGTTCGCCGGTGAAATCGTTGAACTGGGTAACCAAGTCGAAGCGCTTGCCCTGGGCCAGCGAGTCAGCGGTGAAGGGCATTTGGTGGGTAAACATTCACGGCAATCACGCGCCGGCAAATTTCATCTAGATCCTGAAACACGAGGCATCGGAGTGAACGAGCCCGGCGCCTTTGCGCAATATTTAAAACTACCCGCTTTTAACGTCGTACCGTTACCTGATTCGATCTCCGATGACATCGGTGCGATCCTCGACCCACTGGGAAACGCCGTACATACCGCGTTAAGTTTTGATTTGATCAGTGAAGATGTTCTGATTACAGGGGCTGGCCCAATCGGCATTATGGCAGCTGTTGTCGCCCGTCACGCAGGCGCTCGTAACGTGGTGATCACAGATGTCAATCAGGACCGACTAGATCTCGCAGCACTGGCCGCCGACATCGTCCCTGTCAATGTGGTTACTGAAGATCTTGCTGCCATTCCTGCCCGTCTTGGAATGAACCAGGGGTTTGATGTAGGTATGGAGATGTCGGGAAACCAGATAGCGCTGGATCAGATGGTGGAAGCTATGGTGATGGGTGGGCGCATCGCTATGCTAGGGATACCCCCTGGCAAGAGTCCTGTTGACTGGTCTCGCATTGTGTTCAAAGCCCTAACACTGAAAGGCGTTTACGGGCGTGAGATCTTCGAGACCTGGTACAAGATGATTTCGATGTTGCAAAACGGGTTGGATGTTTCAAAGGTTATTACTCATCGCATGCCAGCGACGGACTTCGACATCGGCTTCGAAACAATGCTCGGCGGTTCGAGCGGTAAGATCGTGTTGGACTGGACCGACCTATAAAAAACGGCGCATTGCGCGCCGTTCCTTAGTTTGTTTTGAAAGGCACCTAAGTCTTCACAACTCAGGCGCCTCATTTCAGCGAACCATCCAATCGCTTGTCACAATTTGACGCGGCTTACCTAACGGCCGTATCACTCGTTAATCGTGATCGTCATTTCCAGCAATTCGGTGCCAGACGCGAAGTCAAAGACCGCCTCAGTTTGGTCTGCCGGAATCTCGGACCCTGACTGACCCGGGTGCAGAGTGATAACACCGCCCTCATCATCTGTGATGTTGCTTTCAGTGCCGCACGGTGGAACCCAGTAATCTAGGGTCAATACATTGGTTTCAGAACCGGCATCGTAGATAGTCAGCGTCGTCGTGCCTTCTTCAATAGGAATGGAATCCACGCCAGAGAACCCGTCATTGGTACACACAACCATAGATACGACCGACAGCACCTGATCCGGTAGAATCGAATCTAACGTAAGGGTTGAAGTTCCACCGGGAAGAAGCGGACCAGGGTTCGCAGGATCAGAAAACGCAATGCCAGCCGCTCCTACAGTGCCGGCGGTGATTTGCCCTTGCGCCACCTCGTTTAGAGGTCCAAACACTCCGTTTTCTGCAATTTGAATCACTTCACCGGTCGCGGGTGCTCCAACCTCAAAAAAGCGAATCGGCGAAGCACTGTCCTGACCATTATGCAGAATGACGTTTGGTGGCGTCATTGGCTGAAACTCGGACAAGTTGCGGAAAGTGAACGTTACGCTTCCAGCTTCTGGTGCTGCATCTACCGCTTCCACTAACTGAACTCGAACTTCACCAGGCATATTAGCTGCGGTGTGAATATTGATGTACAGCAAGCCATCGTTAAATGCTTCGATTTGAGCTGCGTCCAACGCTGAGCCTTCAGGCACAGTAAAAGTCAAATTATCTTCGCTGGCTTCCAGATCAATCAAGACCGGCCCGGCCACACCGACGTCTCCTTGATGAATATGAGCCACTGTTACTGGGCCTGTCAATCCGGAGACCGTGACGCTTCCGCTGATCGCGCCAGTTTCTGTATCAACAACAACGCTACCGGTACCACCCGCGCCATCCACATTAGCGGGAGGAACAGTAATCGTACTGTCCAGAGTGAGATCCAGACTTACCATGTTGTCGGTAGCTTCATCAGGGGTTTCGTCTCCCGTATCAACCATGGTATCGGGAGTAGCGTCATTCCCGCCGTTGTCGTCATCGTCCGAGCTACAAGCTGCGAGCCCGAGTGATACAGCAATAAGGACGGCAACTGCGCTTTTTCTGGGTGTGCGGTGTTTCAGCATGATGGGTAGATCCCTGTCTATTATAATGGGGTCGACGTAAGTTTGCCGACTCGTAACCACGTATGCACTACTGGTTGTCTACAGACAAAATATTACCAAAAAAGTTCAGCGGATCTGGTTATGAAGTCGAAATGCCACCAAAAAAGTTCAGCGGATGCTTAGTCGAAGACCCATTTACAAACCCAATGATGGCCACAACTTGTCAACACGGGCCTTCACCTCATCGTCCATGACGATCGGCTCACCCCACTCTCGATCGGTCTCTCCGGGCATTTTGTTGGTTGCGTCTATACCCATTTTGGACCCTAAACCCGACACCGGCGACGCGAAATCCAGATAGTCAATCGGTGTGTTATCAATAAGGGTAGTGTCCCGGCTCGGATCAACCCGAGTGGTAATCGCCCAGATCACATCGTCCCAATTGCGCGTATTGACGTCATCATCTACCACGATGACGAACTTGGTATACATGAACTGACGCAGAAAAGACCAGACCCCCATCATGACGCGCTTGGCGTGCCCGGGGTACTGCTTCTTCATGCTCACCACAGCCATCCGATAAGAACACCCTTCAGGCGGCAAATAGAAATCGGTAATCTCCGGAAACTGCTTTTGTAGAATGGGCACGAACACCTCGTTCAAAGCGACACCCAGAATGGCAGGTTCATCCGGCGGACGACCGGTGTAGGTCGAATGGTAAATCGGGGCGTCGCGATGCGTCACCTTCTCAATGGTGAACACAGGAAACGTATCCACCTCGTTGTAATAACCGGTGTGGTCTCCGAACGGACCTTCCCGGGCCTCATCATCCGGATTCAGCCACCCTTCCAGTACGTATTCAGCCGACGCTGGTACTTGTAAGTCCGACAACGTCGCCTGAGTCACCTTGGTTCGTTCACCCCTGAGTAGGCCAGCAAACGCGTGCTCACTCAACGTGTCAGGCACCGGTGTTACAGCCGCTAAGATGGTGGCAGGATCGGCGCCCAACACCACGGCAATTGGAAACGGCTCACCGGGTCTTTCCTGCCGCCACTCTTTGAAATCCAACGCACCACCACGATGACTCAGCCAGCGCATGATGACCCGATTGGGTCCAATGACCTGTTGACGGTAGATGCCTATATTTTGCCGCTTTTTCGTGGGCCCTTTGGTGATCACCAAACCCCAGGTAATCAGCGGGCCAGCATCACCTGGCCAGCAGGTCTGAATGGGTAGACGCGACAAATCGACGTGATCCCAAGTGTTCTTCTGGCAAGCAGCATTACGAACCGTCTTGGGCGCCATATCCAGCACCTTTTTAAAAATGGGTAATGTTTGCCAGGCATCTTTGATGCCCTTTGGCGGATCAGGCTCTTTTAGAAACGCCAGCAACTTTCCCACTTCACGCAAAGCGTCGATATCCGATTCACCCATCCCGTAAGCAACTCGCTGCGGTGTCCCAAACAAATTCCCGAGCAGGGGTACGTCCGAACCTTTGGGGTTTTCGAACAACAAAGCCGGACCTTTCGCTCTAAGCGTTCGATCACATATTTCGGTTATTTCAAGGTTAGGATCGACCTCAGCTTTGATGCGTTTTAGCTCTCCCAAGGACTCCAGTTGATCGATAAAGTCGCGCAGGTCTGCGTACTTCACGCAGCAAGTCCTGATTGTTTTAAAAGTGCGTCAACGTTCGGCTCACGCCCACGAAACGCAACAAACGATTCCAGTGCAGGGCGTGATCCTCCCACTGATAAAACCTCGTTCAAAAAATCCGTACCCGCAGTTTCGCTAAACACGCCCTCTTCTTCAAACCGGGAATACGCATCGGCCGACAACACTTCCGCCCATTTGTAACTAAAATAACCTGCCGCGTAACCCCCCGCGAAAATATGGCTGAATGAGTGCTGGAAACGCTGCACATCCAGAGCAGGCATTACCGCTACTTCAGAGCGAACCGCTTCGAGAATATCATGAATCTCTGCAGCACTCGCTGGCGCTGGATCTGCGTGTACACGCATATCAAACATGGAAAATTCGAGCTGTCGAACCAGTTGGATGGCAGATTGAAAGTTTTTGGCATCACGTAATTTTTTCAACAAATCTGCAGGCAGCGGTTCACCGGTTTTGTAGTGTCCGCTGATCAACGCCAGCGACTCACTTTCCCAACACCAGTTTTCCAGAAACTGACTGGGCAGTTCCACAGCATCCCACTCGACACCGTTTATTCCAGACACGCCCGCAGTTTCGATCTGAGTCAACATGTGATGTAGACCGTGCCCAAATTCGTGAAACAACGTAGTGACTTCCATGTGTGTTAACAAAGCAGGATCGTTGCCTACCGGTGGCGTCAGATTGCACGTTAAATAAGCGATGGGTAATTGCACCTCATCTCCCAATCGTTGCCGAGTTGCACACACGTCCATCCACGCACCACCGCGCTTATGCTCCCGTGCGAAATTGTCGAGATAAAACTGTCCACGAACCATATCGTTGCCATCACGGATTTCGTAACAGGCCACATCCTCGTGATACACCGACACACCTTCAACACGGGCAATACGCAAACCAAACAAGCGCCCTACTACGTCAAACATTCCTGGAATCACTTTGTCTGCTGGAAAATACGGCTTTAAATCTTCGTCGGATAAATCAAACAACTCTTTCTTTAATTTATCGCTCGCGTAGCCCACATCCCAAGCTTCCAATTTTTCGATGCCAAGTTTTTTTGCAGCGAATTGCTGTAATTGTTCAAGCTCTTGTCTTGCCTGAGGCACGGCCTTGGTGCCTAGATCTATCAGGAACGACATCACCTCTGCCGGTGATTGAACCATCTTGGTCACGACCGATAAATCGGCATAGGAGTCATAACCAAGTAACTTCGCTTTCTCGTTTCGGTATTTAAGAATATCAACCATGTGTCCACTGTTATCGAACTTCCCTGCGTGAGGACCCTTCTCAGAGGCTCGGGTTGAGAACGCGATGGTGATTTCTTTTCTGAGCTCACGATCCTTGGCAAAGGTTCGCACCGCATGCACCACCGGGAATTCAAGGTTAAGCAAATAACCGGATTGATCTTTTTTACTGGCACGCTCTTTCGCCGCAGCTATCGCACTGGCCGGCAGCCCATCAAGACGGGTCGCATCGGGCAACAACAACTCCCAAGCGTTCGTTGCATCCAGTACGTTGTCACTGAATTCTGTTTTAATCCGCGACAACTCTTGAGTCAATTCCGCAAAGCGTGTTTTTTTCTCGTCGGGTAATGACACCCCGCCCAGCTCAAAGTCGCGTAACTCATTATTGATTACAGTTTTTTGCGCCACAGTCAGACTTTCAAATTCTTCTGAATCACGCAAAGTTTTTATGACCGAATAGAGTTCACTATTTTGGCCCAGTTCTGTGTAGTAGGAACTGAGTTTTGGCAAACAGACTTTGTAAACGTCTCGCAACTCAGGGCTGTTCTTAACCGAATTCAAATGGCTCACTGGCGACCAATACAAACTCAAACGGTTATGCACTTCATCCAATGGCGTCATAACAGACTGCCAAGTCGGTTTAACAATCGTCGATAGAGTTTTGGTTACTTCCCGGCACTGACTCAATAAGTCGTCTAACGCCGATTCAACCGTTGAGGGATCGAATGCCTCAAAGGCAGGTCGATTTATTTTTATAGAATCTTTCATACAAGCCCGTAGCCAACTGGCAAACCTATGTGTTTATTTTGTTTAATCATACCTTTAGCAGGTTTAACCAAACCTCAGAAGATTGCACTCCCCATCAATCCAGCCTCTAATACGAAATTTCCGCAACAAGGTTTACGACGAGCGATCAGAGGTATGCGCGGCCATCACTAAACATCGAGGTTGGCAACTTCCAAAGCATTTCTCTCAATAAAATCTCGACGCGGTTCAACCTGATCACCCATTAACGTATCGAACACCTCATCGGCAATCATGGCGTCATCAATACTGACTTGCAGCATGCGACGTGCCTCGGGGTCCATCGTGGTTTCCCACAACTGTTCCGGGTTCATTTCCCCCAAGCCTTTGTAACGCTGTATGTTCAACCCACGCTTGGATTCTTCTATCAACCAATCCATGACCTCCTTGAACGTCTCTACCGATTGAGTACGCTCCCCTCGAGACACAGTTGCACCCTCCCCGATCATCCCGTCTAGCTTCTCAGCCAAACTGGCAATGCTTGCGTAGTCAGGAGCTTTGAAAAAAGACGGCTCAAGAACGTATTTACGATCGTTGCCGTGTACACGGACGTTTAACTGTACACCGAACAGCCCCTCGTCCTCCGGTGTTTCTAGTTCATACTTTCGCGCTTGCGAACCCGATTCATTCAGAATAGATTGAAGTTTTTTACCGTAAGTGTGCACAGCCGACTGATCACCCAATTGATCAATTTTCAAAGGCGCAAAATTAATCATCGTCTCCACGATGTCGCGGTTAAGCTTTCTCTCCATCCGGTTGAATAGCAATGTGATGCGCATGTATTCATGAGCCAATGCTTCCAGAGCAGAATCTGAAATGCTAGGTGCACCCTCATTGACCGCGAGCTTTGCATTTTCCAATGCCAGCTGCAACAGGTATGCATTTAACTCCGCGTCGTCTTTGACGTAACGCTCCTGCTTACCTTTCTTGACTTTGTACAGTGGAGGCTGCGCGATGTATATGTGCCCACGACGAATGAGTTCTGGCATTTGACGGTAAAAAAACGTCAACAGTAGTGTACGGATGTGAGAACCGTCGACATCCGCATCGGTCATGATAACGATGTAGTGGTAGCGCAACTTGTCGGCATCAAATTCATCTCGACCAATCCCACAACCTAACGCAGTAATTAGGGTGCCCACCTCAGCTGACTGCAACATTTTGTCGAAACGTGCTTTTTCAACATTTAAAATTTTGCCGCGCAGAGGCAATATGGCCTGACGACGACGATCTCTGCCCTGCTTCGCAGAGCCTCCAGCGGAATCACCCTCTACCAGATAGATTTCCGATTTTGCAGGATCTCTTTCTTGACAGTCCGCCAGCTTACCTGGCAACCCGGCGATATCCAGAGCGCCTTTGCGCCGAGTCATTTCACGTGCTTTACGCGCCGCTTCCCGCGCCCGAGCCGCATCAAGAATTTTTGCCGTAATGGCTTTGGCTTCGGTTGGATTCTCTTGCAGAAAGTCGTGCATGAATTCACCGAGAACCGACTCCACACAACCTTTTACTTCCGACGACACCAGTTTGTCTTTTGTTTGGGATGAAAACTTAGGATCCGGCACTTTCACTGACAATACCGCGGTAAGACCCTCACGAGCATCATCACCGGTTGTTGAAACCTTGGCCTTTGCCATCGCACCACTGGCTTCCATGTATTGGTTGAGCGAACGGGTCATAGCCGCACGAAAACCAGCCATGTGAGTCCCGCCATCACGCTGTGGGATGTTGTTGGTGAAGCAGTAGATGTTTTCCTGGTATGAATCCGTCCACTGCAGTGCCACCTCAACTGCAACATCGTCCTTCGTGCCCAACGTGTGGAGAATGGTTTGATGTGCACCGGTCTTCTTTCTGTTCAAGTGCTCTACAAACGCACTGATGCCACCTTCGTACTCGAATGTGTCTGTCTGGTCGCTGCGCTTATCCAGAAGATTGATACGCACACCGCTATTGAGAAACGACAGCTCACGAAGGCGCTTGGATAATATTTCATAGACAAACAGGATGTTCGTAAACGTTTGGGCGCTGGGCTTGAAGTGGATCTCGGTACCGGTTTGGTCGGTTTCGCCCACCACTTTCAAATCGCCAACTGGCTTGCTCTCTCGATACTCTTGCTCATGGCGTTTGCCATCGCGACAAATCGTCATTTTCAGCCATTCGCTGAGCGCGTTAACTACCGAGATGCCCACACCGTGCAATCCACCCGAGACTTTGTACGAGTTATCGTCGAACTTGCCGCCCGCATGCAGCACGGTCATGATCACCTCAGCCGCTGATCTTCCTTCCTCAGGATGAATGTCTGTGGGTATTCCCCGCCCATCATCTGACACGCTCACCGATTCATCAGGGTGAATAATGACATTAACCGCACTGCAATGCCCAGCCAAAGCCTCATCTATGGAGTTATCCACAACCTCGAACACCATGTGGTGCAGGCCCGTGCCGTCATCGGTGTCCCCGATGTACATGCCCGGACGCTTTCGCACTGCATCAAGACCCTTCAATACTTTGATGTTCGAAGAGTCATAACTTTGATTGTTCGAGTCGTCGTTTTTGTCGTCTGACATGATTCGCCGTTAGGGTAAAACTATAACCCTCTGATTATACTTCAATTCTCCAATCCCATTTGATGTTTCTGGTACAAACCATGGTGTACTATTATCCGGAAATAACGTTAAAATTCAATAACTTAGATGCACAGCAAGATACAAACCTAACGAGCCAAACGATTTGGTCATAGTCGCGTGTCTGACAAATCCCAATGAACGCATTAACAACCGCTCTTGACGCCTAAAGAGATTTAGAACTGCCCCAGTTCGCTGGGGTTGAACGCTAATCTCTTGTTTTTGGCCTGCCCCGGTGCGCTAGGGGCGGGCCTTCCAAACCCGTCCCCACTCAACTGGCCCAGTTTAAAGAGATTTAGCCTTGACCCCTTTCCTACGCACACACCCTCACGCCGATCCGATCGGCATTCGCGCTGCGTACTGTTACCGGCAACTTCAGTCCTGTTCAATGATGTTTCACGTGAAACAACGATGCGTACTTTCACCCAGTGATCAAACCAACGTCATTGTTGACCGATGCTTCACGCGGAATGCGAGGGATTAGTGCATGGTGTGGTCCTTTCAAACGATCTGGAATCAAGGAACTAGCGGAGAAGCCAGGCAAAAAAATATCTGTTTCCGTGCAACGTAGAATGTTTGTTTAAAAGTGCTGTTTAAAGCCGACTGCTTTTGCTGCAATGAATAGGGACGATTGCTTCAGATGAAAACCCAAAAACGCCGCTAGTTTCAGTCGCAGTTTCCCGGAAGCAGCGGAACGAACCCCTCGAACCAGCGAGTTAGCCTGAGCACTGGCTGGAACGTTCGGTTGGATTAGGTGATCGCGGTACGAGACGATCGTTCGCGAGTAGCCGACTGTCTCGATAATGTTTCACGTGAAACATTATCCCCAATATATACGGTTCAGTACGGATAAATCACTGCCCAAACAATGTTCCACGTGGAACAAGCAGTCAACCGTCATACCACCGACTTACACCGGTTCTAACGCAGAGCACTCTTATGAGAAACGCCGACAACTGTGTGATCGACATCGGAAAACCCTGGAACGGCTTTTACGCAAGATCCCGGTCATGCAAACCTCCAACGCGACTCGTCCACGCTTATTGTTTCCCAGACCCGGAACCCACGCTCTGCAGCCTGATGCAAACAGCCGACAAAGAACATCGTGAGCCGTTCAAGCAAACCGAGGACTCATTGGTTTCACGTGAAACATGGAAAGCGCGGAAGTAGGCTAGGGAGGTATCGCTCTTTAATTTCACGATGTTCCACGTGAAACATAAAATCAAAGCCGTGAAAGTCCACCATCCACCAGGTTAAAGTTCACCGCCTGATCCAACACCTCGGTACCCGCAATGAATACCTGAGTAGGCCTCGATGCTAGCAAGTCCAAAACTCGCGAAACATTTTCCTGATCAAGCTCTGACGCCAAGTCATCACACAACACAATGGCATGTCGTGATTCATCCTCATGCAGCACCTCGAGTTGCGCCAGGTGCAGGGCATAAACTACTAATTTTTGCTGACCACGTGACAAGACTTGGCGAGCAGGGTGATCACCCACATTCATTACTAGTTCTGCGCGATGTGGGCCATCGGTTGTGGTTCGAAACCGTTGGTGTTGTCGAAGGTTGTTATCGAGCGTGTCCAGTAGCGATCGTTCTTCGCTGAAGCCACGTTTGTAGGACAGGTTTACCGTGAAACTCGTCGTTAGTTCTTCGAGTAAATTGTTAAAATAGGGTTGTAACTTACTTAAATAATTAGAACGTTGCTCATCAATCCATGATCCCGCTGCTGCAAATTCATTGTTCCAGCTGATCACTTCAGCCTCTGAAACACCGCTTCTTAGTGCTTGGTTGCGTTGCGCCAATGCACGCCTGAAAATTTTCCACTGGGTGAAGAAGTCGGGGTTTTCATGAAACGTCCCCCAATCGATGAACTGACGCCTTGCGGTGGGGCCGTCCTGGATCAACGCGTGGCTATCGGATGTCAATGTTTTGACAGGTATAGCGCGACTGATAACCGCGATACTTCGTACTGGCTCGTAATTCATGCGCAATTCAACATCGCCAGCGTTATTACGTTTCATCCCACAGCGGTGTTCTCGCTGTTGTCGATCTTTGAGCAACCCAGACACGGTAAAGCTTTCGGCGTTGTGTGCTATGAGTTCGCGCGCTTTCCGGGTTCGGAATGAATGACCCGCCGATAAGGTATGTATCGCTTCCAGAATACTCGATTTACCAGCCCCGTTGGGACCGACGATGGCGTTAAGGCCGGCACTGGGTGCGAAGTTAAGTGAACTCAGATTGCGAAAGTCTATGACTTGAAACTGGGTCAGGATCACAGACGCATTGGCATAACGACGTACTGACAGTTGGTGTCCTGTTCAGGCGTTATAAGCGCACTGCTGTTGCCATCCTTTAGGTTCAGTACGGCGTTTTCGGTTTCGATAGCCGACAGCACATCCAATAAATACTGCACATTAAAGCCAATTTCCGCAGAATCGCCCGCGTAATCCACCTCCAGCTCATCGACAGCTTCTTCTTGTTCAGGATTATTCGTTGTAATGATCAAGACACCAGTTCGCAGTGCCAACCTTATTCCGCGATACTTCTCGTTCGATAACACGGACGCTCGGGTGAGTGCTTGCCTGAGTGTGTTGCAATCAATCACCAGAGCCTTGTTGCTATCGGTGGGGATAACCCGAGTGTAGTCAGGGAAATTGCCATCGATCAGTTTACTGGTCAGACGAACATCATTTAGATTGATTTGTAATTGCTGCGACGTAATGTGAATCGACAACACGTCATCAGACGCTGCGGTTGCCAGCAGGCGTTGCAATTCAGAGATGGTCTTGCGTGGCACGATTGCTCGAACCGGTATTTCAGGTTCGGCATCGGTGGCACATTGTGAGTAGGCGAGGCGATGACCGTCAGTGGCTACACACGATAAGCGCTGAGAACCGATTTCCAGCAACAAACCATTTAGATAGAACCGAACGTCCTGTTGGGCCATTGAAAATGCGGTGGCTTGCAACGACTTTTGCAGTTCTGCAACGGTCAAAGACACCCGTTGTGCATTATTTAGCACATGGGATTCAGGAAACTCGTTAGCGGGCAATGTGGCCAGTGTAAATCGGCTTCTACCGGATTTCACTTTCGCTTTGTCGCCTTCAACGTCCACATCCACTCGAGCAGAGTCTGGCAAATGGCGGCATATGTCGTAAAACTTTCTGGCAGGGACTGTCACGGAGCCAGGCACATCAACGTGGATATGGGCCGTTGATTGAAGCTCGATTTCGGAATCATTAGCAGTCATGACGACCTGATCGCCTGCCTGAATAAGAATGTTGCCAAGAATAGCTAATGTCTGTTTACGTTCAACTGCACCGATGATGTGTTGTATCGATCCAAGCAAACTTTCTCGTTGAGCGCTGAATTTCATGGGTACCTAAAGAAAAGATTTTTCTTATTGATTACTAATGTTTACTGTTATTATTAGGGCTACCAAGCTGTGTGGATAACTCTTTAAAAGTCATTAAAATCAACGATATACTTCAATGATAACTACCGTTCAAACCTTACTCACAAATGCGGTTTAAGCTGTGTGTGGAATGTGGATAACTTTCGCTCTGAAAGTTATCCACTGCGTATAACGAGGATATCCACAGCTTATCCCGCCCCCACACTCTACTCTTGTTTGTGCCGTTTTAGGAGGTCAGAATGCGCAACAGATTTGCATAATCTTCCTTTATCGAACTGTCCGCTTCTCTTAGTTCAGCCACTTTGCGGCAGGCATGCAGCACGGTGGTGTGGTCGCGTCCGCCAAAGGCTTGTCCAAGCTCGGGTAGGCTTTTAGTCGTGAGTTCCTTGGCGATACTCATTGCTATCTGACGCGGACGTGCAATCGAACGTGAGCGGCCCTTGCCCGATAGATCGGCCAGACGAATGTTGAAATACTCAGCGACCGTTTTTTGTATGTTTTCAACCGTGACTAGCTTTGCCTGAACGGCGAGCAGATCACTCAGGGCGTCTCGCGCAAAGTCCAGCGTAATAGGTGAGCCGGTGAACAATGCGTTGGCCAGAACCCGCTTTAGCGCGCCTTCGAGCTCTCGTACGTTCGATGCAATGCGCTGAGCGATGAACATGGAGACATCCGCTGGTAGCTCTACACCTGTCTGGGCGGCTTTGCTGTTCAGAATGGCCATTCGCATTTCAAGCTCGGGAGGCTCTATCGCAACCGTGAGGCCCCAGCCAAATCGAGTTTTTAGACGATCAGCGAGGTCAGGGACCTCTTTTGGGTATCGATCGCAGGTCAATACGATTTGCTTCGCACCGTCAAACAGGGCGTTGAAGTTGTGAAAAAACTCTTCCTGACTCTGTTCTTTTTTAGCGAGAAACTGAATGTCATCGATTAACAAGGCATCAAGATTGCGGTAATAGCGTTTGAAGGCGTCCATTTTGTGATTCTGCAGTGCAGACACCATGTCTACGACGTATTTCTCTGAGTTCAGATACAGCACCCGAGCTGATGGGTTGTTTTCGATGATGGCATGACCAATCGATTGCATCAGGTGCGTCTTGCCTAGGCCCGATTGGCCGTAAATCAGGAATGGGTTGTAGGCGACGCCCGGATTGATACCGATTTGCATCGCCGCTGCGTGCCCGAGCTGGTTCGACTTTCCTTCCACGAGTGTGTCAAAGGTGAACTTAGGGTTCAGTGCCGAGGCGTGGGCGGCACCAAAGGTGTCGTCAAACTTTGCTCGGTTGCCGGGGTTGGCTTGAGAATTTTTGGATACGCCACTGGGTTGACGCTCGCGTGGTTCGTCTTGAACTGTTGCGCCGGACAGAGCAGGTACGTCATTGGTCGTGGGTGCAAGAGCGCCGGTGCCAATAACCAGATCGACGGTGAGATCCTTGTGCTCAGAGATCGAGGTGGCGATCTCGTGAATTCGTTGATAAAAATTGTTCAACACTTTGCTGAGAACAAATCGATTGGGCGCCATGATACGCAGCACATCGCTTTCCTCATGGGCCTGCAACGGCCGTATATACGTATTGAGCTGCTGTTCCGTGAGCTCGTTCTCTAGCTGCGAGAGGCACCGGTTCCAGAGTGTTGGGGTCAAGTACGCCTCCGGCGACAAATATTCAGAGCAAGAAAATCGAATCCACAATTGCCACTGTCAGCTTCTACCGCGTTGGCAACCGGGCCGGCAAGGTTACTTTATCCACAGGCAGAAATTCAACGATAACGCTTGTTGAATTATTAACCAAACGAGTCAATAGCCCATGCTGCTGCGAATTTTTTTTTTGCATATCGGTTGTTCCCGCGTAGAAAGGTTCATGCGCGGAACGAGATCATCAATTTGTGAAGGGGATCTGTGACGAAAGTGGAACTGGGCGGTAACATCCAGCGCCAAGACCTCCACTTTGGCAAGCGTTTGCCAAATCGACACGTCAGACAGGAATACCAATATTCAAGCTCAATACAGATTGCTAGGCGCGTTGTGCCTCTTGCTTGTTTCATCGATTGTTGGGGCCGCTGGGTCTGCGCCGGCAGCGCCTGCTAATCTCGCGGGCTCACTGGTTGACGGCAAAGTGGCTTTGTCCTGGGATGTGCCTGCGGACGATGAGGGCGTTGAGGGCTACAACGTTTACGTCAACAACCAGTACCGCACGACGGTTCTGAGCAACAGCTACACGGCCCAACTGAACACCGATACCCTGTATTCGTTTTATGTCGTGGCATTCGATGCAGCGCCACGGCAGTTCTCCTCCGCATCAGAATCTGTGACGTTACCGGAGAGTCTGATTCCCAATGACCTGACGATCCCACCATCGGTTCCGCGAAACCTCACCGGCAGCGTTACCGATGGCACGCTGTCACTTACCTGGCAGCCATCAACCGATGATGAGGCGGTTCAAGGC
>CALFBL010000168.1 GCA_937951695.1 uncultured Granulosicoccaceae bacterium
TGACCTCGAAACCTACCGCCAATGGTTGGCCGATCTGGACGAATACGCCCGCCTTTTGGCCGAACAATACGAGGCCATTTATCACGAGCCACCCGAAGAGTGTACCGAATACTACGCGGAGGATTAGGCTCGCTTCGCTCACGTCACCATGCATCCATGCATGACGGCGCGCTGTCCTGCGCGGCGGGTTAATCAGGGAAGAAAATGGGGGTGAACCAGTGGTTCAGTTTTTCCTAACTGCGAGCTAAAACGCCTACTTTGTACCAAAAACTACGTGGCCAAATGAGTGCCATGATTCAAGCTATATCATCATTGATACAGCGCTGTATCACCCGTTCGGGTGAAGCGATAAAACCAAAAAAGTGTTATTGGAAAATAACAAAAAAAGCAAAGTTGGAAATATGTAAAAACCAAAAAACACTTTATGTAGAAAACACTTTATTTGTATACAATTATATACATAAAAGACTTGTATATAATTGTATACATGGTATATAATAATATACATATTGAAGCAAAAGAGATTTTCAGCATGAGCGCATATCAAACCAAGTATCACATCAAAGTTGACGGCAAGAGAACCATGATTACGGTGGACAATTACTTGTCCAAAATGTACGCGGCCAAGCTCAACATTGAAGGCGTTGAGAATGGTCAGCAATCGCCAGAGCTTCGGGCCGCAATCCAGAAGCTGGTCGATGATCGGCCAATGGATAGCCACGTTAGTCAGCACGTCAGAATGTCGATGCTGTTCCAAGTGGCGCAACCAAAATTGGTGGCCGCTGCGATCAAACAAACAGAAATGGAGCTTTGATTTTTTAGGCGGTTTACCGCCGTCCGACTTGTCGGCACAATCGCATAAATAGGGTTTACCCGAATTTTATGCTAGTGTGTACTCACTAGCATAAATAAATTTATACATGAGGTCGGCAAGCCGACAAGTGCATTCATGACGCAAGCTTACATTCACACAGAATCCATCGAGACCGAAATTATTGGGGCGGCATTCGGCCACAATGATCGGTCTGTGATGTCTAAATCGGTTCGCGCCTATGTTCACCACGATCGCACCAATCAGAATGAAATTCGTGATTACGGTTTGACCGCGGACATGGTGCTGGCCGAGATTGCCGAGGGCGAAGCCCAGGGCAATAAACTGCATCACCGAGCCAAGCCATTTAAGAATTTTTTGATCTTGTTTGAAGAGCATCACACGGTCGATGATCTGAATAACCTTGTCTCAAAAATAACGGACGAATATCCGGGCATCCGTCCAATGCAATTAGCCCTACATCGTGACGAAGGTCACTATGACGATGACGGTAATTGGGTGCCTAATCTTCATGCGCATTTGATTTACACCACCAACGAAAAAGGCACTAACAAGCAATTCCGACTCGGTGGCAAAAAGGACACTCAACGGCTCAACGATCTGGCCGCTGAGCATTTGGGAATGGAGCGCGGAAAAGGCATGTACGAAGCCGGTGGCCGTTTCGACCCAGCCAAACCAAAATCAGAGCACCAGCCCAGTTTGAGCCATTGGGAATTTAGACGGAAAAAACAGGCCGAGCAGGAACAACGGCTCGAACTGAAAAAAGAAACCCAACTAGCATCTGACACCGGCTATGACCATTGGCGAGAGTCCGAGCGTTTGGCTGAGGAAAACGAATCACTGCAAGGTCAGGCCAACCGCTTCAGCGGTCAGATCCGCCAACTGCTCAAAGACAACAGTGAACTGGCTGAAGAACTGGACGAAGTGAAAACCAAAGCCGCCCAGTATCAGGCTGTCAAAAAAGCCAAAGAAGCCGAGGACATTGCCGAACTCAAACGACAGTTAGCCGAAGCCGAACAACGCAACACAGAGCTAACCAAAATGGCCGCTGACGCGAACGAGCGTGTGGCTAAGCTCGAAGCCGAAAAGTTACAAGCGACAGAGCCTGATCTCGACAACATAGAAACCGCGGACTTACTTGCAATCGTCGAAGAACGAGTCGAGGCCAGTCCAATTGAATTATCGACCGTCAGAGAGTCAATAAAACGATTAGCCAAAATGGCCTTTGGTTCCTTGGTTAAGTTTGTGACTCAAAGCGTGGGGCAGGAAGCCCCACAAGAGCCTCAGAGAGGCGATAACGGGATTACTCGAAGCTCACCAAGGAAAAGACGCTAAAAACGCCACAGAGAGCCATAGAATCGCCCTAAACCACTTTTTTGATCGACCGTGAGCGAAAGCGAACCGCGTAGGCCTTGTGCCGGAGCCTAGCGCCTTCAGGCGCAAAACAAGTCGCGCTTCAGCGCGTCATGTCGTGTCTTCCAATCGGGGCTAAATCTTATCCACATATCCACAGGTCTTATTACAGTCTTTTTTTAGTTTTTTTAAAAGACTTTTTAGCGCCTCGCAAACGTAGAGCTGGCGCGGGATTCCAGACGCTATGGTGGACGGATTTATGGTCGTAAGGTGTACGGATTTATGGTCGTGCGGTGGACGAATTTATGGTCGTGCGGTGGACGGATTTATGGTCGAATTCACAGGGTTATCAACAGGTAGGTTTCACTTTATTGTGGACATGATTATATAATAGTCTACCATGAATAAAGAACTGACCGTCATACGCTCGAATGACCTTGTTGAATCGAGCTATAAAATTACTCTGGATGAGCGCCGACTGATCGAGTGCGGCATTGCAAAAATCAAAGCCGGTGAATTGATTCCCGATGTAGTGGAAGTCTCCGCTGAAGAATTTGCAGATGCTTGGGGCATAAGTCCCAAGAACGCTTACGCTCAACTCAAGGCTGCTGCGCTGACTTTGTATGATCGTGACATTGTTATATTCAAAGAGAACGGCCTCCGAGGTGCACCGAGTAAAGCGCATTTTCGCTGGGTTGATTCGTGCGAATATTCTGAGAAAAAAGGAGTGGTGGCACTGTCATTTACAAAATGGGTCAAACCCTATTTACAAGAGCTTCAAGGGGCGTATACGAGCTATCGACTTTTAGAAATTAAGCACCTTAAATCGTCTCATGCAATGCGACTCTATGAGCTGATTATGCAGTTCAAATCAACAGGGTTTAAGGTTGATTCTCTGGACAACTTAAAGCGTTATTTTGGAGTCGAAGATAAGTACAAACGTTGGGTCGATTTTGATAAACGAGTGCTCAAAAAAGCGACCAAGGAAATCAACGATTGCACCGCCTATGCGGTTAAATATCAGCCTCAAAAAAAGGGGCGTAAGGTGGTCGGTGTGAAGTTCATTTTCAACCGAAAAGACCAACACATGCTAGAGCTTTGACTAACGTAATTGACCTCGAAACCTACCGCCAATGGTTGGCCGATCTGGACGAATACGCCCGCCTTTTGGCCGAACAATACGAGGCCATTTATCACGAGCCACCCGAAGAGTACTGAAAGACACGGTTGAAAACTGGAAACCAGTCTGGTTCCCGAATCCCCGACGGATGAGACGATTCGCGCCTCCTATCCCGGAAACGCGTTCGAAGTAGCGTTGGCACATCGCCAGTTCGAGCGGAAAAGCCCTGCGCAAGAACGGGGTCGCATCTGCCCCGACTTCAAGTTTCACAGTCCGGAAGTTGACTGCGCCTGACGCAGGAGAGAGACGAAAAGAAATATTCCCCGTCGCCGATTGTGGCACATCAACCGAGATAGAACTCACGCCTACCCCGCTTGCGTTCGCAAGCGTACCTGCGGCGCCACCGACATCGACAAGCAGATCACCTCCATCAAGACCCGAAACACTCACCGTGACCGTTTTACCGGCAAGCGACGGGGCCTCCAAAACTTGCACAACTTCACCCGATGCAAGAGACACAACATCATCGACGACGGAGAGGTCGGCTCCCGTCGTCCCGGATTTCCATCGGTCATACCCATACGTCTGGGCTGCAAGTGCGCCACCTGCAAACACCCTCTGGTTGATCTGAAAATCACCGTTGATCAGCAAGTTTTCCCGGGCGTGCAAGGTTGAGTGCGGAAACGACACTCCTCCAGTCTCATGACTGATTACAATTGCATCGCGAAACAATGTCCCGTCAGCGCTGACCTTGAAATGAAAGTCGTCATCCCCTGCAAGTCCCACCTCCGCCCGCGCAGAGAATCCAGTTTGATAAACCTGGCTTGCCGTGTCGGTGGATACTGCCTTGTTGATCACCTGCCGGTGATCCCCCCCGTCGTGATTGAACAACGACGCTGGAGATGAAACAGAAAGGCGGTTCGTGACGTCGGCAACAGCATTCACACCGACAAGGTCGGCAGGATTGATCGCCCCGCTTCCGCCACCGACGACGTGCCAAGAGGTTCCGGACCAAACGAATACCGAATTTTCATCCTCAACCCAGATCAACCAGCCAGGTTGCGGGGTATGAAACGCCCAGGCACCATCCTGCCAGACAGCAAGTTGCCCATCCCTGCCAGTCCAGCCACCTAGCCCACCATCCGCCACGAGATAACGATCGCCGTCTTCCGTGGCTGACGGTGGTGTATTTAAATCGCGATCACGTACAGAGATCTGCACCAGCGCATCCAAAGCGCGCAACGCCTCGTTGTGCGTAACGTGTTTTTGCGCCTGAGCAGCTTCGAGATAACTCAATTCAAGATTTGGTGTACGTGCCATGAGACTAGACAATGACCTCCAACGGTGTTCCGCGTCCGTAGACGGAACTCATCTGAAAAACGGACAGGCTAAAGGTTTCAGGCACATTGCTCCCCCAATCACTCGCCTGATCGGCGAATGTGTACAGAATCTGAGTAGAGGAACTCGTCAGCGTTCGCACAACAGTTTCACCGTCGAGAATGTCAATTTCATAGGCTTCGACGTCTTCACCAAGAGGCACTTCAACGTTGGCCCAGTTGTCCCCTCCCACACGTGTCCGACGGATCCATGAAAACAGGGTGCCATGCGCATTGTCTCGACGTGACAGGTGCGCCGGTCTGTAGGGGGCCAGTCCAGCGCCCGTGAACGCATGAACAGCAGTTCGATATGTCAGGTGCCCCAACGGACGATTGGCTGGTCCCCAGGTCCACGTATATGGCAAGTCCCGATCGTCCCCGTTGAGCGACAATGGTACAACAGCCTCATCAAGAAGAACGAACAGCGCACCAGCAGGCAACGGCTGCTCCGATAAATGCTCCGTTCCGGATTGTCCCCGCAAACATTGCCTCAACGCATAGGTTTGATCCGCAACAAGCTCAGCAGAGCGAAATTGAATGATTTCCCATGCACCGGAAGCATGCTGAATCGCAGCAAGATTGCCACCATTCAAAACCGCAACTTCCGTCAATCCAGCCAACGCCCCACGCTCAAGCTGCACAGTAAGTGTCTCCGCATAATGCCACCGCCCCGTGACGACCGATGGATCCGTTGCAAAAACAACCCCGGTCGTCGCTGCACGCGTCGCACTGGCAAAAAGCTCAAACCCGTCTACCCCACCGGAGCGATAAAGAGAGACGCGTCCCGGCCACGGCGAACCACTGGCAGCAAACCACCCCAGAGAAGTATTACTGACAGAACCAAACTGCGGGAGATCAAGAAAGTACGCGTTCACAGGGCCAATCGCCAGAATAATAGGTTCGGCAACGTCTTCTTCAATAGACGTAGAAACAGAAAATACATCTGGTGAGATCGAGCGTGCTTCGATGTCTGCAACTTGCCCCGCAGTTACCGCGGTAATGCGATGCAACTCGGGACCACCCGGGCCAACAAGTGCAACGCTGTCGCTTGGCTCTACGGCCAGCCTGCTTGGAGGCAACTTGAACTTCGACGTGTCGCGTGCTTGCCAGGTATCATGCAACCAATGCTCTGCAATAAGTCGAGCCTGAGAGCGATCCATAACGAGAGGTAAATCCGCCGTCGCAACACGCGAACTGACTGTCTCCAATCGCCGCGATTCCTGCGCGTCTCTTTCATAGTCGCCAGCTTCAACGATCGTGCTCAGTTTGACCGATGCCGGCAGGTCCGTTTCCTGTGCCCGTATTATGGAACACAATGATCCACCCGATTTTTCCTCTACAAGATCATCATGATCAAGCGTCAGCGCTGTGTCCGATTGTCCCCGATGGCAAAATCGCAATCGACCACCCGTCTCAAAACCATCGAAGAAGAACGCAAGCTCCAACGGTTGCAGCGCTTGCCGCGCAGACATCAAACGCTCAATGACCAGTCCATGTAAAGTTCCCTCAAGCTTTGAAGCATC
>CALFBL010000169.1 GCA_937951695.1 uncultured Granulosicoccaceae bacterium
TCGGCGGGTTCAAACGTGATTTCTGAAGCTGTGTCACTGAACGCGTTTTTCAACCTAACGATCTTACCCGTCAGTCTTAATGCCGCTCTGGCTATGGACGCTACCACCGAAGGAATGCCATCGGTGATGACTCGCCGCGGGTTCGACGCGATCTACTTAGATGCGTTCAGCCCTGATGCCAATCCTGAATGCTGGAATTTTGACACTTTGGAAAAATTGGCCAACTTACTGGTATCCGGCGGCAATCTTGCAACGTTCTGCGCCAAAGGTTCGGTTCGACGCGACTTGACAGCCGCTGGGCTAAGCGTTACCCGCCGCCCGGGTCCACCCGGTAAACGAGAGTGTCTGGTTGCAACAGCTTGATAGTGCTCCACAAGTTATGCGGTAAACAATTGTTCAGTGATGTACGTTACGAGGGTTTATCCCGTCCGCTCACAGCGTGAGAATCCTATAATTCACCGGGTTGATGTTCGAGGGCGCACTCGAACGCGGGGTAACGCTGAAAAGCACATCGCTTTATAGCAACACAGAAATTTACATTTCTAGAGAAAACGAATGAAGATAACGATTTATGGCTCAGGCTACGTTGGCTTGGTAACAGGCTCGCTTCTGGCTGATGTGGGTAACGACGTCTTGTGTGTTGACGTGGACGAGAAGAAAGTCGCCAACTTAAAAAAGGGCATTGTGCCAATTTTCGAACCCGGCCTTGACGATGTCATCAAGCGCAACGTTGAAGCCCAGCGCCTCGACTTCACCACCGATATGGATTTGGCGGTCTCTCACGCTGAAGTGCAGTTCATTGCCGTAGGTACCCCACCGGGTGAAGACGGTTCTGCCGATATGCAGTACGTTGAAGCCGTTGCCGGCACCATCGGTAGTCGCATGACCGAGAATAAAGTCGTTGTTACCAAATCAACCGTTCCTGTAGGCACCGGCGATCGCGTTGAAAAGCGATTGAACGAAGAGCTTGCCAAACGGAAAGAAACGATTCCCTACTCGGTTGTCTCTAACCCCGAATTTTTGAAAGAAGGCGCAGCCATCGCCGATTTTCGCAAACCCGATCGTATCGTTGTCGGCACCGACGACGAGCGAGCCAAAGAAGTGATGCAGGAGCTGTACGGCCCGTTCATTCGTAACCGCCCCAACAGCCTCGTGTTCATGAGCCGTCGTTCATCGGAATTAACCAAATACGCCGCCAACTCTCTGCTGGCGACTAAAATCAGCTTTATGAACGAGTTGTCGAACATTGCCGATCGCTTGGGCGCTGACATTGAAGATGTGCGCATGGGCATCGGTTCTGACCCACGTATCGGTTACCACTTTATCTATCCTGGTTGCGGTTATGGTGGGTCGTGCTTTCCAAAAGACGTCAAAGCTCTTATCGCAACGTCGCGCGATGTTAACTACGATGCCCAGTTACTTACAGCGGTAGACGAAGTTAACGATCGCCAGAAGCACGTTCTGTTTGAAAAATTAATGAAGCAGTTCAACGGCGACATCAAAGGCATGACCTTCGCCGTTTGGGGCTTGTCGTTCAAGCCAAACACCGACGATCTGCGTGAAGCGGCCAGTCGTGTGTTAATCGAATCGATTCTGGAAGCAGGCGGCAAAGTACGCGCTTATGACCCGGTCGCTATGAACGAAATGCGTCACTTCTACCCAGATGAGAAGCGTATTGAGTTGCTCGGCACCGCGCACGATTGCCTTGATGGGTCTGACGCGCTGCTGATCTGTACCGAATGGCAGGAATTTAGAAGCCC
Source organism: uncultured Granulosicoccaceae bacterium (assembly GCA_937951695.1). Lineage (GTDB taxonomy): Bacteria > Pseudomonadota > Gammaproteobacteria > Granulosicoccales > Granulosicoccaceae > Granulosicoccus. The sequence continues at coordinate 1,761 of CALFBL010000169.1, forward strand.
GGATTACGATCTTATTAAGAACGCTCTGTCTTCTAACTTGGTAATTGATGGCCGTAACTTATATGACCCGAAGATTATGAAGGATCATGGGTTGGTTTATGATTGTATTGGGCGGCCTGAGCGGGGCGCGGCGGCTTAGTAGCATGATCTCTGTTACATAAGGCTGTCGTACTGCTACAGCCGCAGCAATCGCTGGTTTAATAAATAAAGGAGGCTGGAATTTCCTCGCCTCTTTTTTTTCATGAACAATCCATTCTGAACGCACCAACAACAACCCAACGCTCGTCCCTACTGCTGCTACTCATCGTGTCGCTGATAACCGCTGCTTTCGGCTTTTGGCCGTACGGTAGTTACAAAAACTCGTGGGTGTCGCAGGACGCAGATAACAACGCTGTCGTTTTTGGCGAGTTTGGGTACCTGTATGGCAGTATCCCCGAGGTCCTTGAACCCCAGTCAACTGATTCAGCACTGGAATTGACGCTGAATGTGCAGCTTCACAATCAGCAGGACTCAATATTTCGAGTCATTTTAAATGTCGGTGGGGCCTGTGAGAACAACCCACTCATTATTGGACAGTGGCGAACTTACCTCACCGTCATGCAAGGCTGCGACTACTCAAACAAGTCTCGTCAAGAGCGCTTATACGCGACGCTGGATGACTATTTTAGCTACCCGACTACGCTTGATATCGTGCTGAACAACGGCGCAGGAGAGCTGCGCTTGAATGATATAGTCGTGGACAGTAAAGCCACTGTCGACATTGATCTGAGCTTGATAAATAATTCTGCGTTGTACGTTGGCAATACCCCCGAGGGGCGACACGGCTGGAGCGGCACTATGTTTGATTTTAGAATTAAACAGGTCGTGGACCCGGGACTCGTCACACAACAAAACCTCGTGTTAAGGCAGTTTGATTTATCTGATACCTCGATCCCCGGCCAGATATCTGACTCTTCCGCAGCGCGCGGTAATTTGCACCTTCCTGAGGTCGGCTATTTCCCAACCCGGATTGTCTTGGAAATCGCCGAGCGGTCCAAACTCATTGAAACGCTGCAATTGGATGTACTAATAAACCTTATAGGGTTTGCTCCGATCGGCTTTGCACTAGCGATGTTTTTAGTCAATTGGACCGGTATGAGTGCATTCAAGATCACCCTCACCTCATTGATCGCCGCTGTTCTTTTAAGTTTATCCATCGAGCTTAGTCAGGTGTTCATAGCAGGGCGACAATCAGCCATGCACGATCTCATTCTGAATACTGCAGGCGGCATTGTTGGGGTTGGATTTTTGGGTATGCTAAGGCCATTGAAAAACCCGGAATGATAACAGATCATCGATGAAACCTGATTGAACCAGCAATGATCGAAAAAGCTCTTGCAAAATAAAGGGAGCTATCGGGTAAGCCGAAGCCATTACTGACTCCGGCTCCCCTAAGAACCCTACGTGCGAATTTCTCCGCATAAGGCTCAAGCCTCCAAAAGGCTGGCGGTAAG
>CALFBL010000170.1 GCA_937951695.1 uncultured Granulosicoccaceae bacterium
CCCCGTATCATGAGTCAAACCCAAGTCATCAGTGTGTTGGGCTCGACGGGCTCGATCGGCACCAGTACGCTGGCGGTGCTCGATCAACACCCCGACGAATATAAAGTCTACGCGCTGGTGGCCCATTCTCGCCACGAGATCATGCTCGAGCAGTGCTTGCGGTATCAGCCCAGCGTTGCGGTGTTGATCGATCCTGATGCAGCGGAAAAATTGCGCATGGCGTTGGCCAACTCGGATTCGTCTACGCGGGTCGAATCGGGCGAGCAGGCCGTCATCGATGTGGTTGAAGCCGAGGAGGTCACCATCGTGGTGGCAGCCATTGTCGGTGCGGCTGGATTACGCTCAACCCTTGCGACTGTTGCAGCCGGTAAGCGACTTTTGCTGGCGAATAAAGAGTCCCTGGTGATGAGCGGTGACTTGTTGATTGATACCGCTCGAGCGGCCGGCGCACAGATTATGCCGGTCGACAGCGAACACAATGCGATTTTTCAATCGCTTCCACAGACAAGTGAAGGGGTTAATCTGTCGGGTGTTGAAAAAATATTACTGACAGCATCAGGTGGTCCATTTCGTAACTGGACGAAACAAGCGCTGTCTGTGGTAACGCCGCAACAAGCTTTGAAGCATCCAAACTGGTCCATGGGGCCGAAGGTAACCATCGATTCTTCGACGCTTATGAACAAGGGACTGGAGCTGATTGAGGCTTGTCATCTGTTCGGTGTCGGGGCCGACAAGGTTCAGGTTCTGGTGCATCCGCAAAGCGTTGTGCATTCGGCGGTTGCCTACATCGATGGTTCGGTGATAGCCCAGCTGGGACGCCCGGACATGCGCACACCGATCGCTTACGCGTTATCGTGGCCGGAAAGAATTCACTCTGGCGTGCAAGCTCTGGACTTTTTGCAGTTGTCCAATCTGAGCTTTGAAGCACCCGATCTTGATTGTTTTCCGTGCCTACGTTTGGCGCACGAAGCGCAGCAAATCGGTGGTACGGCCCCAACGATTTTAAACGCCGCCAACGAGGTCTGTGTTGACGCCTTCCTATCGGGGTCTGTGGCTTTTTTACAACTGCCAGAGGTCATCGATTACACCTTGTCACAATCAAAAGTTACCCCGGCTTCCGATTTGACCACTATCATTAATGCAGATTGCAGTGCGCGTCAAATTGCTACCGAAGCCATTGGGCGACTGATGAGCTAAGCCACTATTGCGCGAAATCACTTTCGCGCGAAACCACTTTATTGGGTCTTTGTCCTCGTTATGCTGAGTAATTTTGTCGTCAGTGCGATTGCCTTCCTGATCGCTCTCGGCATTCTCATCTCAATCCATGAATACGGTCACTTCTGGGTCGCCCGCAAAGTCGGCATCAAGGTGCTGACCTTTTCATTGGGTTTTGGGAAGCCGTTGTGGAAACGTACTGGCGCGGTGGATAACACCGAATACGTCATTGCCGCCATCCCCTTAGGCGGGTACGTCAAGATGCTTGATGAGCGTGAGGGAACGGTGCTGGAGCATGAGCGACAGCGTGCCTTCAATAATAAACCGTTGTGGGCGAGGACTTTGGTTGTGCTTGCAGGGCCTATTGCCAATTTTTTGCTCGCCATCTTTGCCTATTGGCTGGTGATGATGATGGGCATATCGGGGATCGCACCGATCGTCGGCGATGTTCCGGCGGGAACAGCAGCGGCGCGAGCCGGGTTTCATTTAGAAGATAAGATCGTCTCAATCAACGCTCGCAAGGTGAACACCTGGACCGACGCGCGAATTACCTTAATCGATGAGAGCATAGATCGGGTTGAGCCGATTCCCATTGAGGTTGAAACCCGAAACGGTGGGTCGGCCCGTCGGCAGCTCGAAGTTACGTCTGTGTCCATGCTTGAAGCTGAGAACGATCCGTTCTCGGTGTTGGGCCTATCGATTTGGCGACCCAGTGTACCGGCGGTGGTCGGCGCCTTTACCGAGGGCAGTGCGGCTGAGGCCGCAGGTCTTGCAGTCGGCGATGAAATCGTCGCAGCCGATGGTCAGCCCATCAGTAATTTCAGCGAGCTGGTCGGCATTGTTCACCCCAGCGCCGGCAAAGCGATCGACTTTCGAGTCGAACGTGGCGGAACGGCTCTCGACTTCACTGTTACCCCCAAAGCCTCAGAACACAACGGTGAGTCGATTGGACTGATTGGTATCTCACCGAACCGTCCCAATGAGGCCTTTGATCGATTGCAGGTCAAAGTGAAATACCCACCCATCGAAGCGTTGGGTAAAGCGATGCAACGCACCTACGACATGACAACCTTAACATTACAAATGTTATCCAAGTTAGTCGTGGGAGAGGCATCGCTGGATAACATCAGTGGCCCCTTAAGCATCGCTCAATTCGCCGGTCAGTCTGCATCCGTGGGAGTTGACCACTATATTAATTTTATTGCGTTGATCAGTTTGAGTTTGGCAGTTCTGAATTTAATGCCTATCCCAATGCTTGACGGGGGCCATCTTGTGTACTTTGCTGTAGAGGCTGTTACGCGGCGACCGGTCTCCGAGCGGATACAGGTCTGGGGGCAGCAACTGGGTATTGTTCTACTGGGTGGATTAATGGTTTTGGCGTTCTACAACGACATCGGTAGGTTTCTGCAATGAGCGAGTGGGCTCATCGCGTGTTGCAGAAAGTTGTATCGGGTCTGATTGCCGGTTGTGCGGCGGGCCTTGGACGATCATGCGCAGCCTCAGGTCTATGGGCGTGCACCACGGCTCTGGTGCATACCTTCGCAGCCCCTGTCATGGCATTCGCTGTCACCGTGGTACTGGGCTTTATCATCCTCGGTGCAAGCCCAACCAGCGTTAACGCACAACCCAGCAATCCCAGTGCACCGTTTGTGGTCTCGAGCATCTTGATCGAGGGCAATGAGCGTATCGATGAGGGTACGGTGCTGACCTACCTTCCGGTACGGGCACGAGACCGATTTGATCCTGCACGCGACAGTTCGCGCGCACTTCGCGCCTTGTACGAAACGGGTCTGTTTGACGATGTTGTTATCACCCGGCGCGGTGGCGATACGCTGGTGATCAGAGTGGTTGAAAGACCCTCCATCGGTAGTATCGATATCAGCGGCAACAAGAAAATCGATACCGAAGATTTGCAAGACTCACTTCGCGATGCTGGTATTGCGCTGGGTCGAGTGTTTAACCGCTCGGTTCTGGAGACGGTTGAGCGTGAACTTCGACGGGTGTATTTCAGTTCTGGAAACTACGACATGCAGCTCGATGTCACGGTCGAGGACTTACCGCGAAACCGCGTTGCACTGGCTATCCAAATCACCGAAGGTGCGGTAGCGAAAATTCGCCACATCAATATTGTCGGTAACGAATCGTTTAGCGAGAAGACCTTAACCAATCTGTTGCAATCGGAAGAGGATCCGTTCTTCCCGTTCAGTTCAAAGGATGAGTACTCGCAAGTAAAGCTTGAAGCCGATATCGAAACACTGCGCTCGTTTTACCAGGATCGGGGTTTCATCCGCTTTGAAATTGACTCCACGCAAGTGTCTATATCGCCGGATAAACGCGAGATATTCATCGTTATCAACGTTCGCGAAGGTGAGCGCTACACTGTATCGGAAGTCGAATTAAGCGGTGACGTCGATGTCCCCACGGACGACCTAGCCGGTTTGTCGCAAGTCAAGGTCGGCGATGTTTTTGCGCGACGCGACATCGTTCGCAGCACCGGCGCCATTCAGGACCGGCTTGGCGAGGACGGCTTTGCATTCGCTGAGGTGAATGTGTTGCCAGACATCGATGATGAGAACAAAGAGGTCTCACTTAACTTTGTGATCAACCCGGGCAAGCGGGTCTACGTTCGTCGGATTACATTTACCGGTCAGTATAAAACACGCGATTACGTGTTCCGCCGTGAAATGCGTCAGCTAGAAGGTAGCCGTTTCTCACCCGCCTTGGTGAATCGCTCAAGAGTGCGTTTGCAACGATTGCCCTTCATACAAAGCGTGAGCATCGATACTGCGGTTGTACCGGGCACAGACGATCAGGTGGATTTGGTGGTGACCGTGCAAGAGGGGCCGTCCGGATCCTTCTCCGCTGGGTTGGGTTTCGGCTCTGACGGGTTTACGGTGAACCTGTCGTTCGCGCAGGAGAATCTGTTTGGTACCGGTGAAAATTTGAGTTTTTCGTTTGATAATTCCGACACCACGCGCCAGCTATCCTTATCGTTTCGTGATCCGTATTACACCCCTGATGGCATCAGCCGAACGATACGGGCCTTTATCCGTGAAACCGACACGTCTGAAGCCGACTCCAACACCACACGGTTTTTAAGCAGTACGCAGGGTGCAAGCGTTAACTACGGCATTCCGTTGAGTGAATTTTCAACCATCCGGTTGGGCTTTGGGCTCGATCGCACGGAAATCGCTGCCACCTCAGGTACCCCTGATGACATCAACGAGTTCATCGCCGAAAACGGCAGTACGTTTAACAACTACGAATTTACCGCAGGCTTTTCCTACGACACTCGTAACCGCACGGTGTTTGCCACCAGCGGCTTCGTGCACAGCATAAATGGGGAAATAACCGGCCCTGGCAGCGACCTGACCTTCTTCAAGCTTGGCTATCGCTTCGAGTATTTCAAACCCATCACTGAGCGCTACACGTTTTCCTCCACCATCCGTGTGAACGGGGGTACAGGTTATGGGGATTTGAACGAAATCCCGTTTTATGAGCGTTATTTCGCAGGTGGTGTACGGACCTTGCGTGGCTTCAGAACCGGGACGCTAGGTCCACGCGATTCCACCGGTTTCGCCAGTGGGGGGGACTTTCGAACCCTCGGGACCGTTGAGGTGATCTTTCCACCCCCCTTTGTGGAGACGCCCGGAGCAACCCGTTTCAGCCTGTTCACGGACTTTGGTAATGTCTTCGAAGACATCGATTCCTTCGATGAAAGTAACATTCGGGCCACCTACGGGCTCGCATTTGTATGGTTAAGTCCTGTCGGACCGTTGACATTCAGCGTGGCCAAGCCGTATAACGAGAGGGACGGTGACAGCACGGAGACCTTCCAGTTCACCATCGGATCTATCTTCTAGACTCTTGTGACCCTTAACTATGAGTGATAAGACAATCCACATCCCCGGTTCGACATCGTTGGCTCTTGCGTTGGCGCTATTGGCGATGACGTTGCTGGGCGCCAGCCCGGCCAGGGCGGATGAGACGGCGCGGATTGGTTTTGTTGATATTCCCTACCTGATCCAGGAAGCCCCGCAGGCGATGGAAGCTGAGAGCAGGCTTGAAGCGGCTTTTACGCCGCGTCAGGAAGAGCTTGCTGCCGCGCGGGACCA
>CALFBL010000171.1 GCA_937951695.1 uncultured Granulosicoccaceae bacterium
GACAGCACGAGCATGCCGACATGGCTGAGATAAACATAAAATCTGTGGCTCGACGATGGGGTAAAGTCGAGGCATTGAAATCGATTGACCTTACCGTAGCCGATCAGGAATTTCTGGTATTGCTGGGTGCATCGGGATGCGGCAAAACCACACTTTTAAGAATCGTAGCAGGGCTTGAGTCTGCCAGCGAAGGAGAGGTCTGGATCGCGAACAAACGGGTTGACCAACTCCCGCCCCGAGCCCGCAACATCGCTATGGTGTTCCAAAACTACGCAGTCTTCCCGCACCTCACTGTGTACGAGAACATCGCCTTTGGGTTGCGCATGGCGAAGCTCTCGCAAGAGATCGTCGACGAGCGCGTGACGCGCACCGCCAAATTGATGCACATCGATGCGTTACTGCATCGCTATTCCGGGCAACTCAGCGGTGGCCAACGTCAACGCGTGGCGGTGGCTCGAGCATTAGCAATGGAACCCGAAGTGCTGTTGATGGATGAACCTTTATCGAATCTTGATGCATTACTGCGGATGGAGATGCGCGCTGAATTAAAATCGGTTTTGGCTACCAGTAAAACCACCACAATCTATGTCACACACGATCAGGTCGAAGCGATGAGCATGGCCGATCGCATTGCTATTATGAACAAAGGTGAGATCGTTCAAGCCTCTGATGCGGTGGATATTTACCGAAACCCTGCGCACCGTTTTGTCGGATCTTTTATCGGTAACCCGCCGATGAATTTTATCCCCGCAACACCAGCCGATGGCACCGACTGGAACGTGGCGGGTATTCACTTCCCCGGCCCGGATCAATCAAGCGCAGCTGGCGCCAAGATTGAATTCGCGATACGGCCTGAAGACGTAAACATCGCTGGCGCAGACGATACTAACGCTATGCCAGCCACGGTGCGCGTTGTCGAGCCATTAGGGTCTCATGTACTGGCCAGCTGCTTGGTCGATAATAATTTGTTTCGGGTGGTGCTCGACAGCGATCATCCCGTCACCGAAGGTGACACCCTTTACGTCAAACCGATGATGGATCGGATCCGCTGGTTTGACTCCACTACGGAGCGCTTACTGTGAATCTTATCTCGACCCCCGCCGAGCTGATGACAAAGGCTGAAGGCATTCTGGCCCTAAACGACCGCGGATCCTACACCGTGCCCACTCACGGGTTGTACCCATTCCAGTGGAACTGGGATTCGTGTCTGGTGTCATTGGGCCAGCGCCATACCAACGAGCCTCGAGCGTGGCTTGAACTACATACCCTGTTTGAGCATCAATGGGACGATGGCATGGTGCCGCACATTGTGTTCCATGAATTGGATGACGGCTATTTCCCCGGCCCCGAAATCTGGGCCACCGGTAAATCAGTTCCCACCACCGGTATCACACAACCCCCTGTAGCCGGCTTAGCGATACGTCGATTATTTGAAGACGCCACCGACACCGCTAACGCAAAACGATCCGCTGAGCGATTACTGCCACTGGTCGATCGCTGGCACCAATGGTTCTACAATCATCGCGACCCGGAACGCACGGGCCTTGTCGCCTTGATTCACCCTTGGGAATCGGGTCGGGATAACTCGGTTGATTGGGATGCCCCGTTCGAACGCGTACCGGTGGACGGTATTGCCCCGTATGAACGGCGTGACCTGCAACACGCCGATGCAGCTCACCGCCCCACCAAAGACCAATACGATCGCTACCTGTGGCTGGTAGAGCACTTTCGCGATTTAAACTGGGACAACACCAAGTTGCATGACGCCTCGCCATTCCAACTTGTTGATCCTGGGTTCAACGCTATTCTGATTCGCTCCTGCGATGACCTCGCTGAGGTGGCCGAGGCGCTCGGTCATACCGAACTGGCAAAACGCAATCGGACCATGGCGCAGAAAGGTCGCGACGCCATGGAATCGTTATGGCAAGAAAACATTGGTCAATACGCCTGCTACGACCGTGTTGCCAATACGCTTTGCGACAGTGCATCCATTGGCGGCATATTGGCCGTGCTTGCCGGGCTACCCAAAGCGAGAGCCAAGGCCATTGTCAAGCGGATCGAAACATTAAAAGAACAAGTCAATTACCTGGTGCCCAGTCACGACCCATCAGACGCTCGCTTCGATGCCAAACGCTATTGGCGCGGCCCTTGTTGGTTGATTGTGAATTACCTCATCACCATTGGACTCAGATCCGCGGATGAAGTGTCGTTAGCGCAAGAGATTGAAGCACAAAGCCTGAGGCTAATTGAAACATCGGGTTTTGCTGAGTATTACGACCCGATGACAGGCGAACCCTGTGGTGGCTCGAGTTTCACCTGGACAGCTGCGATGGTGATGGAGTTTTGCCAGGAAAGACACATCGCATAAACCCGAATCAACGGAAAAGTACAACCAGAGCGTGGTTCCGCTCACGTATGACACAATGGCGCAACAAATCTACTGTGTTCTAATCAAGTTGAAACTTCTACCATGCGCCAACCAATTTTTGATGGTCACAACGATCTACTGTTGCGATTGATGATGCGATGTGAAAACGCCAGCACGCAACAGGTCATTGATCGCTGTGTTTCGGGGGCCACCAAGGGTAAACCGGACGGTCACATCGACTTACCTCGAATGCTCGCGGGCGGATTTTGCGGTGGACTCTTTGCCGTGTTTATCCCACCTCCAATTGGCTCGCTGAGTTTTGAAAAAATGGGCGACAATGGCTACTCCATCCCCATGCCCCCGCCGATCGACTACACCGACGCGCTACCGGTAGCGATGACACAAATCGCTTTACTCTTACAACTTATCGAGCGCAGCGATGGTCAGATGCGTTTATGCACCAACAAACTAGCCATACAGAACTGCATCGATGAGAGTGTCATTGCTGTGGTGTTACATATGGAAGGCGCAGAAGCGATTGACAAAGACTTACAGTCACTCGAGGTCTTCCACGCAGCGGGGTTAAAATCTTTAGGTCCTGTTTGGAGTCGCAACACCGTGTTCGCCGATGGCGTACCACTCGCCTTCCCGACTTCTCCGGATATTGGCGGTGGGCTGACTGAGGCCGGTCGGCGGTTGATCAAAGCTTGTAATCAGAAGCGTATTCTTGTCGATCTGTCGCATCTCAACGAAGCCGGCTTTTGGCAGGTGGCGAATTTAAGCGATGCGCCGCTGGTCGCCACACATTCCAACGCGTGGACGATGTGCAACAGCGCCCGAAATCTTACCGACAAACAACTCGATGCCATTCGCGACAGCGACGGCGTAGTGGGAATGAATCTAGCGACCTGTTTTATTCGCTCTGACGGCAAGATGAGCGGTGACACCGAGCTTCGCGCATTCGTAGAGCACATCGATTACACAATGAACCGGATCGGCGATACACGGGTTGCATTGGGCTCTGATTTTGATGGCGCCGTGATCCCCAACGCCATTGGTGATATCGGTGGGTTGGACGCATTGAGAGCGGCGTTTGAACAACAAGGCTACGATAACGAGCTGCAACAACGACTGTGCTTCGAAAATTGGCTGAACGTGCTGGAGCGCACCTGGGGGAGTTAACTCTCGCGCATCGGTGCCGGCACTCCCAACGTGTTAAGACTACGCATATCAGGGTACGAGTTTGTGCCGTGGCTGCGCGGCGGGCCGTAAAAGACCTTGCACCAATCGATACGATCGTTGCAACGTCATCGAACGGTTCTGCGCAAGGTCGCTGCGGTGCAGCGCCGTACTCACGCCCCACCTGCGCATTTGCCGCAGGTGGGCTAAATCGCGCGGATTCAACAGTTGCTGCAGTGCAGTGACGTCGACACGACGCGCCCGAGTGGGTGGATACAGGGTTTCATAGTATCCAGATTCGCGCCAGCACAACGGATGGGACACCAAGCCGGCGTGCACCACCGAGACGTCCAAGGCAGCCATTCGGGCTGCGACACTTTCATCGGGCCGGACTATGGCAGCCTGGTACAGTGATTCCCAAAACGACTCTGAACATGGTGTTCGCCGATTGACGTCACACTCCATACGCTCTGCAACCGTTTGCAGGCTACTGGGTATCTCGCCGCGACCTTTGTCCATTAGCAACAGATGCACCATGTTGGGATGCACCGAGAAGTTGAGGATGGATAATCCGAACCTGCGTCTGGCTTGAAACAACCAATACAGGTATCGCCGGCGCTCAGCCGAGTGTTTAAAGTGAGGTTTGCCTTGATAACACCGGTGCGCAATAGCCCAGATGTTGCCCCGCGCCGTCGTGCGTATCGCATTTGTCATAAACCCCTCCCTAGGTTTGTCTTGACGGGGGTTAAACTAGCACGAATAACCTTGTTCTATGGTGGCCAAGGGCCAGTATTCAGTGCCACCGGACTAAGAATCAGAAAACTCTGACACTGCGATGCCTTCCGCCAAGGATTTTTCCCGCGCTCGGTAGCGGCGCTGCGACGGCAGCCGCGTCCCATCCTGCGCCAACAGCTTTTCAAACAACTGCTCGGCACGTTGTATCTGGTTTTGCTCACCGCCAGGCAACACCCCGTGTGCCGGATCAATCACGATCAGACATTCACCCCCGAACGGTGCACCTAACTGATGGGTATCCATCTCCGAGGATTCATAGCTAAAGAC
>CALFBL010000172.1 GCA_937951695.1 uncultured Granulosicoccaceae bacterium
TGCGGCATCGGTCAACATCGCCCGAAGGATTCTACGAGCACTAGCGGTTTCATCTTCCACCTGTAACGCGCCGCGATAAAATCGGGCGCCACGAAAGATCCAGCCGTTGTCATAGCGAATCAAAAATTTCTCGACCAGCAATTGTTGCAGCTCGTCGTCGTCGCTAGTTAATAATTCATTCGCATCGATTCCGGCCAAAACATTCGCAATCGAAAAGCCTTCATCGCGAAGCGCTTTGACATCATCTCTTAACTGACCGTGTTGCCGACCACCTCCGCGATTACTACAGGCATACGCTTTGGGTGGCAGCACCGCCCCGTCATTACAAAACCAACGAAGCCTTCGAAATGGACCGCGATCGGCCTCCTTTAACTGTTCGATTAACGCCTTCCGTACAGGATCAATGGTGACACCACTTGCAGTATCTGCCATGGCTTTAGGCCCCCACAGCGCTGCGACAACAAGCAGGCAACCGATGGGTAGGGACAACTTCAATCGAAAATCAGTCACAGGTTTTATATCCTTATGGTTCAGGCGTAGTTTAGGTCGCGGGGAGCGGTTCGACTGGCGCACGAATAAAAAAACACGCAGCAGTTTCGAGCTCATCGAAATCACTGGCGATAACTTTAATTTCCAGCGCCGATAGGTCATCGGGAGGCACTCCCACAAATACACCGGTGGCAGGCTTAAACGTTAACCACCGCGGCAACTTTGCCCCGTTTGCAAGCTGTGCTTTCAGCGTGATTACCCCCCCCGGATCACGTTCAACGAATGTATCCTCTGCCAGTTTAATCGTGAAGGGGGTGTTCGGCAATGCAACCACATCTTCGATGGGTTTGCGCAACGCAGGTGGCACGCTGGTCCCATTGCTGCTCACCGTGCGACAATAGGCACGAGCGAGGTAGCGCGCGGTCAGTAAAAACAAACAGGCCAGCATGGCGTTCATGAGTGCAAATTCAGTGACACCAAAACCCAATACGTTGATCCCGATAAGGATGGCGCCGCCTTGAACCAGATCGCCAAAACGCCAGAAAAACGTATCGATAGCGGTTCTGCCTTCGTATTTCACTGGGCGACTGGTGGGCAAAAATAATGCGTGCCTAACGGTGGACAGCAATGAACTATCAAGACCGTTCTCGGAAATTTTCACCAGCCGAATGACGGTAAAAATTGGGATAAATGCTAAAACCACATAACCGATAAAGCTCACGATTGGCAAAATCATAAGCGAGCGCGGCAAGCCTAGAAACCGAATCACTTTTGCCACAAGAAACGTTTGTAAGGCTAAACCTACAAGACTGGTAACAAGCGCATAATTTGCGTAAAAATGGGCGATATAACTGCTCTCGGGCTGCCCGGATGTGGCCGCTGCCTGCGCAGCCCAGGTCACCACCATCTCTGACAGTATGTACTCGCCAGTCGAGTTGATCCAGTTCAGCAACACCACAAAAACAGCGATGACCCGCAGGTAAGGATCACTTAGTACGAGCGCAAAGCCACCAAACAAACCATGGCCTTTTGGCGGGGTGGCGAATTCACATTCAATGCAGCGTGAATCGTCCGGGGTGAGCAATCTCGCCGGCCGATAGATGAACATGGTGAGAAACAGCATCAGCCCTGCCACGATCATCAGCCCATCAACGCCTAAGTCGTCAAAAAAAAGCGCCGCGATCTCAGCGCCGAACAAGCCGCCTAATGAGGTCCCAACGACGATGATTGGAAAGATTCGCTGACCGCTCTTCACATTGTAAATGTCGGTGGCATAGGCCCAGAACTGAGCAATGGCCATAACCCCAAATACACCGATCCAGACGAAGTAGGCAAACGAGATGGACATTCCCGAATGGTGCAGCAGGTAGAAGACCACCAGATTACTGAGGAAAAAAGAATTGACCACCACTACCAACTGGGTTCGGTTGGTGTAACGAAACACTATTCCGTACAGCGGTACGACAAAAAACAACACCACCGCGATTGTCGCCACCGCATAGCTTTTGGTTTCGGCGCCAAACTCGGTCAGGATCAACGGCTCGCGTAGCGTCTTGAGTATAAGGTACGAGCTGGTCAATAAAAAACCGATGATACACAGCAGCAGAATGCCACGACCTTCACCTGGGCGAACTTTAGAGACTAGGGAAAACAATCGTTCGGTTCTAGTCAAAGCTGTATCAGTCATCGATTGCATTCTCTTGTGCTCGATGCCCAGCATAGCCCGACGCTGGTTACCCGGATAAGGTAGCGGCCGATGTTTTTCAGTGCTGCCATAGATTGTCAAACTCAGTAGTTGGCAACATCCAAGAGTGGAAGGATTTTAAGACGGAATAACTCAATTAGGTAACTTCAACATATTTAACCGCTAGTAAATTTCTCAACCTCCATGTAGTTATAACACGCAAAGTATACACACTCGGCAATCTGCCCTACTATCAAGAGCGGACAATACACCGAAGGTCATCCGCTACTCGATGGCAGCAGTAGCGCTCTAAACAACCACGGCTTTAGAAAACCAAAGCCTTTTTCGAACCTAGCACCTCGATAACGCATCCCTAGGCGAATACATTATGAACCACTGTCCCAAATACTCACTTGCCTCACTCGTTCAATCCAATCGAGCTCGTCCGTGCGGTTTTGTAAAATCAATCTGCGGCCCCAGCGGGATCACTCTTGAAGGGTTGATTGTGTCATGACTGGTGTAGTAATGACTCTTGATGTGCTGCATGTTCACGGTTTGCGCTATCCCAGGTTGTTGATAGAGGTCGCGCACATAAGCGGATAAATTAGCATAGTCCGCGATGCGCCTGATGTTGCACTTGAAATGACCGACATAGACAGAATCAAACCGAATCAATGTTGTAAACAACCGCCAATCGGCTTCGGTAATTGAGGCGCCCGTAAGATAGCGCTTAGTAGACAGCCGTTGATCCAACCAATCCAACGTTTCAAACAACGGAACCAACGCTTCGTCATAAGCTTCCTGCGTTGTGGCGAATCCACATTTGTAGACCCCGTTATTTACGGACTCGTAGATGCGCTCGTTTAATTCATCGATCTCGCTGCGCAATTCGTGCGGATAATAATCACCAGGTGTTGCACCCACGTTGTCGAAAGCTGAGTTAAACATACGGATAATTTCCGGCGATTCATTCGACACAATGGTGTCGGTTTTTTTATCCCATAGCACCGGCACGGTAACGCGGCCAGAGTAGTCTGACCTCGCCGAGGTATAGACCTGATACATATACTGAGCGTTGTTCACTGAATCAAGCATCACGCCATCGCCCGATTCGAACGTCCAGCCTTTGTCAGCCATGAACCAGTGCACAACGGAAATGGGGATCAATTCCTGAAGCCCTTTGAGCTCACGAAAAATCATCGTGCGATGAGCCCAGGGGCAAGCCAGCGACACGTACAGGTGGTATCGGTCAGGCTCAGCCTTAAAACCTGCGCCACCGCTCGGACCGGCAAAGCCATCAGCGGTTATCCAGTGACGAAATTGGGGTGATTTGCGCACGAAACGCCCACCGCTGGATTCGGTGTCGTACCACTGATCGACCCACTTACCTTCTTGCAAAAAACCCATGCCCATTCCCTACAGTTGGTGTCACCCTCGATGATACGGATTAGCCTCATGACTGGCGTACCGGCCGCGTCAAATGTAACGACGTTTCGATCCGCCTACATCTCATGCCAACCGGCCTATCCGAGCCGATGTCGTCGGAGCACCAATGTCGAACCACCGACAGCGCCCCTGATCCGCCAGTAAACCGTCCTCATCGACGGCGGCTATTATCCAGAATCTAGCTGCGCGTTGCGTGATAGCCGCCGTGACGATTGCTAAGCTGCCGACGCGCCGTCACGTGCCGGTCAGCTCTGCGACAGTGATCCTTAGCCGTCGGATAAGCGGGGTCGCAGTATGAAGGGCACGCAGGCGCTTGGCGGGTTGATGACAGAGCGGTACGCACGGCCCGGCCTGATTGAACTTACCCGGGAAACTAAGGGTCCATTTCTTGCGATACAGTCGTAACCGACCCTAACTTGCCCATATACTTTAGTGGTCTTACAACCGAGCTTCACTCACCGCACTTATCGCCAGAAGCCTCGCTATGGAATCTTACTCTGATGCAACAGCAATCCCGTTCTACTCGTGCCTGGCGGCCGATGTCCGCAGCAATGATAATTACCATCAGTCTCTTGCTGGGCTGCACTGCAACGGCTGACACCCAAGAGCGATCGCCCGATGCGCCTGGCCCTACCGCTGAGCATCAACAAGCCTCTAAGGTCATTTTGCGCCTTATGGAGCGCTATCACTACAGCCCGGTATCGGTCGACGATGAGCTGTCCGAGCAACTGTTCGACCGTTATCTTGAAAGCCTTGATCCGCAAAAGAATTTTTTACTGACCAGCGATGTGGACGAATTCAACGCCTACCGACAAAGCCTTGACGACTCCATTCGCAACGGCGAGCTGGATCCCGTCTTTGATATATTTGCCCGATTCGAAGCGCGGGTCGATGAGCGTGCCGATTTTGCGAAAAGCCTACTGGATCAGGATTTCGATTTCTCAAAAGATGAGTCCTACACCTTTGATCGTGAAAACGCCGCATGGCCGAAATCCCGAGCGGCGCAAGATGAACTGTGGCGCAAGCGGGTTAAAAACGATGTACTCGGCTTGCGTTTAATCGATGAACCTGAAGATGAAATAAAAAAGACATTGGAGGAGCGCTACACGCGAATGGCGCGACGTGTAGACCAGCTCACACCAAACGATGTGTTTCAAACCTTTATCAATGCCTACACGCTATCGGTGGAGCCTCATACGTCTTACTTTTCGCCCCGCAGTTCTGAAAATTTTCAGATAAACATGAGCCTCTCTTTGGAGGGCATCGGTGCTGGGCTCGGCACAGAGGGCGAATTCACCGTGGTTAGAAACGTGATTGCCGGCGGACCCGCCGCGTTGAGTGAGAAATTAGCCACCGATGATCGAATTGTTGGTGTTGGCCAGGGTACAGACTCGGAAATCGTTGACGTTGTCAGCAAACCACTAAGCGACGTTGTCGATCTGATACGCGGGCCGAAGGGCTCCACTATTCGGTTGTCGATCTTACCGGCCAATGCACCCGAGGGCTCTCCGCCTGAGTTGCTGACATTGGTGCGAGACAAAATCAAGCTCGAAGAGCAAGCGGCCAAGAAATCCATCGTTGAGGTAACCGATGCTGGCAAGATGCAACGATTTGGTGTAATCGATTTGCCGACGTTTTATCTCGACTCTGCCGCGCGGGCAGAGGGCCAAGCGGACTATCGCAGCACCACGCGTGATGTGCATCGTCTGTTAGCCGAATTGACCAGCTCCGATGGAGGTGTGGATGGCGTCATCATGGATCTGCGTGGCAACGGGGGCGGCTCTCTGGATGAAGCGATTCAGTTAACCGGACTGTTCATCAAATCCGGGCCAGTCGTACAAATACGCGACGCTGACGGCGGTGTGGAAATCCAGAACGACCGCGACAACCGCATCGCTTACGATGGCCCGCTCGCTGTACTGGTCGATCGCAACAGTGCGTCCGCGTCAGAAATTTTTGCAGCCGCGATACAGGACTACGATCGGGGCATCATCGTCGGTGAACCCACCTTTGGTAAAGGCACGGTACAGACGATAGCGCCGTTGGACAGAGAGGGAAAACTGGGGCAGCTAAAAATTACCATCGCCCAATTTTTTCGCGTGAGCGGTGAAGGCACACAGTTTCGTGGCGTAGTACCCGACGTCCTGTTTCCAACCGCGATAGATTCCGACGCGCAAGGCGAAAGCGGTCTGGACAATGCTCTGCCGTGGGATGAAGTTACTGCTGCCCGGTATACAGCCTGGGATAAAAGCCGCGCTAACTACCAGCAGATACAGGCATTGCACGAGTCTCGATACCGTGGCGATGACATGTTCAAACTGCTTATCGATGAGCTTGAATCGCAGCGCGAGTCCAGAACCCGTCATAGCGTGTCGTTGCTTGAATCTGAGAGGCAAGCCGAGATAGAAGAACAAGGCGCCGCCGTCGATGAGCGTGAGGAGCTGTTTCGCAGAGCGTTTGGCGTATCGAGCCGCGACGATGAAGACGGTGACGATGAGGTTCCAGATATCATTCTGGAGGAAGCTGCCAATGTGCTCAGTGATGCCATCGAACTTGCACCAATAAGCAAACCTTGAAAAAGGTTGAAGCGCTCCCTTTCGTTGTCTGCGTGAATGATGTTATTCCGACACTGCATCTTCAGCGTGATCGGACTGAAACGTCTCAACCCAATCCGCCACGTCATTGCTGTCGGCAACGAAACGGGCGACGTGATAAACCGCGTCTCCTTCATGCACGATGGGTAGTTCGAGTCGGCCGATGACCACTCCATCGACGTTGACCTGAATGGGGATACGTTCAAGACTACTCGGATCATCGATGTACCCCAGCACATCCCCCTCACTCACTTGCGCACCCAAGGCAATGATAGTGTTCAACATACCAGTCTGAGGCGCACGAACCCAGCTGCTGCTTCGAGCGATGTAGGGTTGGCGTTTGGCTTTGCTGTGTAATTTTGTGGATTTCAACATGCCGAGCTCACGCATGACCCCAACCACACCGGCTGTGCCTGCACGAATTGCTACCTCGTTGTAGCGAAGCGCTTCGCCGGCCTCGTACAACAAGGTCGGGATGCCCAGATCCCCCGCGGCAGCGCGCAAGGATCCATCGCGTATCGCAGAGTTCAGCAGCACAGGAGCGCCAAAACTACGCGCGAGGCGTTCGGTTTGCAGATCTTCCAGGTTCGCTCTGATTTGCGGTAGGTTGGTTCGGTGGTTAGAGCCTGTATGAAGGTCAATCCCGTGAGTGCAACACTTAACCACTTCATTGATAAATACGTAGGCTAGTCGAGCCGCCAATGAGCCCGATTCAGAACCTGGAAACGCTCGATTCAAGTCTCGTCGATCGGGTAAGTAACGGCTTTCATTCATAAGGCCGTAGGCATTCACCATCGGTATCGCCACCAGAGTACCGCTGATCCGAGAGATGGCTTTGTTCGATAACAAGCGCCGAACAATTTCTATGCCGTTGAGTTCGTCCCCGTGAATGGCTGCGCTGACAAACAAAATAGGCCCCTCGCGTCTACCATGGATGACATGAACCGGCATCGCCAAAGTACCATGCGCTTTTAACTTGGGCTGCGGTAGATCTACCACGGTTCGTGAACCGGGTCGTATCGACACACCGGCAATTTCGAACGACTTGCGCATACGGGTTACCTTGAGCTTTACAGGCGGCTGTCGAGAACTGAACACACTGCCAACGAAGGCGTCAACCCCCCCAACGAGGCGTTATCTGTGGTCGGATTCGATTTCAAAACGCTATCACATCCGCACCGCCACCGAGCGAACCCACCGAGCAAATCGCAAACCAAAAAACACATCGCAACCCGGACCTACGCATCGCGATGCGCTTAACTACCTTTAGGTTTCTGTAGCGTCACCCGATTGCAGAAGCGCATAGTTCTGCTCGCCCAAGCGCGCCAACATGTCTAGCTGAGTTTCCAGAAAATCAAGGTGGTGCTCTTCGTCGGCTATCAATTCTTTAAACAGACGCTCGCTGATAAAGTCACCCTCTTGTTCACAAACTACTTTTGCTTCGTTGTAAGCCTTCAGTGCTTCTAGCTCTCCGGCAAGATCGGCTTCCAGCAGCTCTTTGACATTCTGCCCGATACGCAGGGGCGCTACATTCTGTAAGTTCGGGTGCCCGCCTAAAAATATGATTCGTTCGATAATTTTATCGGCGTGGTGCATCTCTTCGATGGATTCTTCACGCTCTTTTGCAGCGATTTTTATTAAGCCCCAATCCTCAGCCAAACGGTAATGCAGCCAATACTGATTCACCGCTCCCAGCTCAAGGTGTAATGCGTGATTCAAACGCTCAATTACTTTCTCACTGCCTTTCATATTGATCCACTGTTGTTGCTTGGCCGGATAATGGTAACGAGTTTTTGCCATGACGGCTACTTGCGAGAATTACACACAGTAAGTCCGTAAGCGGATTGATGCCAGATCCAAAACAGCACCAGCTGGGTGGGTACGAAAATTGTGCCCATCAGCAAAAATTAACGCTTGGCGAGTCCGGGTTCTTCCCCGGCTCGGGCCTCAATTTCAGCTTGACAGATGAATTGCAGGTACCCTTGTTTGATCACTTTCTCCGCTAGAGGAAAGCACTGGCAACACTTCGGACAAGCACCGAGCTCCCCATAAACCGCAGAGGGACAAAGATCAGGGGAATTGCACTGGCGCATCAAACAGCAAACGGCGTGTTCAAGATCGCCCGAGGTGATTTGGTTGCAGTGACAGATGATCATTGTTTGGCGCTCCTCTGGGACATTTCCATCCTGACGCTCATACCTTGCCGATACCACTCTACCCTACTCTGCCCTATCCGATGCGCACAGACCTACGCAGCCTCGCACCACTAACCATCAGCCTAGTCATTCAATGAGGCATAAAAAAAAGGGGCGCTAACAAGGCACCCCTCTTTTTCTTCACCGCTTCAGAGCACACGGGCTCAGGCCCATTTAGCCTCGTATTGTGTCGATGAATACCTCAGCTTAAGTATTTACTTCAACAAGGTCGCAGACCAGGCACCATCGACCACAGTGCTGGCGCTGAACAATCCAGCGACATCACCATTTTCATCGAAGTCCTGATTACCGGCACCGCCTTCGTAATTGATGTCACCACCGTCAGCGAGAATCGCTTTGGCTTTTTCCCACTCACCCGGCAGAATCACTTCGCCGGGAGCGCTGGCGATTGAACGCAGTGCTTCGGCGAGACCTTCACGATCAGCGGAACCGGCTTTTTCGATCGCCAGTGCCAACATAAAAGTGGCATCGTAGCTGTTTGGTACGAACGGATCTGAGGCTGGAACACCGGCTTCATCAGCGAGAGCCTTCCACGCAGCGAACGCCGGTGTGGTGTCATCCGATGCCGATGTCGTAAACGTTGCGTTGCCCAGGTTTTCCGCACCGATCTGCTCAATCAATTCATCAGAGAGCATACCGTCGGCACCGATAAACGTTGTGAACGCAGCGGTTTCCAGCGCGTTGCGCATGAGCGTAATGCCCCCTGAACCGTAGTACGCAAACAGTGCCAAGTTGTCGGAGGTGGCGCCCATAGTAGCTACCTCTGACCGATACGAGGCTTTGCTTGGCTCGTGGGCTTCATTGGCTGTTACGGTACCGCCAGCTTCGGTGAACGCTTTGGCAAATACCCCAGCAATCGCTGCGTTGTAGTCATCGTTGGCGTAGGACACAGCAACGTCCTGTATGCCTTTTTCGATAGCAAGGTTTGCCAGTGCGACACCTTGATACGCATCAGAAGCGGCGGTACGGAATACCAAGTCAGTGCCATCTTCCATCGTGGTAATCGCGGGGGATGATGCTGACACCGATACGGTCACAACACCGGCTGGGATCGACACCGACTCAGCCTGAGCGATGGCAGCACCTGAGCAGACAGGACCCAGGATGGCGGTAACACTGTTGACGTTGATCAGTTTGGTTACGGCATCAACCGCAGCGACCGGATCACAGGCGCTGTCGGCACGTATGACATTGAATTTCTCGCCATCTTTTAACATTCCGCCCTGATCGTTGATGTTAGCAGCCGCTAGATCGACTGCAGCGGCCATCGGTGCTACCAGATCCGGAATGGGGCCAGTTAAGCCCAGTGGGTTACCGACGTTCACATCGGCCATAGCGGCTGACGAGCACAAGGCGGCCGCCGCTGTTGTAATCATTACTTTTTTCACGAGTTATCTCCAGTTTTCCTACTCTTTTTTATGTGGTCACCGATCAGCGAGGTAGGACGCGCTTCCGGCAGTATCCCTTGTGGATATCGTTGAAGTATGACTTGTAACAATAAACCAATCAGCATCATGCGCAAAAAACCGGCACGGGTTCTCAGAGCTCCGGTATCCACGTCACTAAACACGTTGGAAAACGTACTTATAGCGCCGTTAATCACCAATTCGCTGGCTGACCAGATGGTCCAGATTAAAAAGCCGCCGAGTACGGCTCCACGATTATTGCCTGATCCACCCAGTATCAACATCACCCAGACCAGAAACGTCATCTTTGCCGGATCGAAAGTGTTGGTCGGCTCAATCAGTCTTAGGTGCTGGGCAAACAAGGCCCCTGCCAATCCCATAATGGCCGCACCGATAACAAAGGCTTCAATGCGGCGATTGGTCACATTCTTACCGGCCGCACGCGCCGCGGATTCGTTTTCTCGTATGGCGGTCATCATGCGCCCCCATGGGGAGGCGTGCGCACGTTGCAGCATGGCGTAGACGATCGCGCAAGTGATCAATACGGTAGCGGCAAAGAATGGCTGCCACCACCAGTTGGGTAGTGCGTTGAAGAAACTCTGCCAATGATCACTGTCACCAAACCAACTCAACGGCCAGCTGGTGTAGAACCGCTCTTCGGATAAGTGTTCCCATGCGCGCGGGATTTTGTTAATACCGCGCGGCCCATTGGTCACGTCGGTTTCGTTTTTCAACACCAGCTTGATGATCTCGGCGATACCGATGGTGGCTATGGCAAGGTAGTCCGAGCGCAGTCGAATGCAGATCATTCCGATCACGCCCGCGATCAATGCAGACAAAATCATCGCTACACCCAGACCCACACCCAGCGGTAAGCCAAGCCCCCC
>CALFBL010000173.1 GCA_937951695.1 uncultured Granulosicoccaceae bacterium
AATAGGACATCAACCGATTCTGCGAGAGTTTCCAACTGCTTTATGGCTGCGGGGCGGTACACATCACAGCTCACCACCATGACTTTTTTCTTTTCGCGATCCTTAAGCAACTTGGCCAGCTTACCGACGGTGGTGGTCTTACCCGCGCCCTGCAAACCTGCCATCAGTATCACCGCAGGTGGCTGGGTAGCCAAATTCAACGAGGCAGTATTCTCCCCCATGAGAGCCACCAGCTCATCGTTAACCACTTTTATCAAGGCCTGCCCGGGCGACAAACTGCCGACGACCTCCTGCCCCATAGCCTTCTCGCGCACCTTTTCGGTGAACATTTTTACCACCGGCAGGGCAACATCGGCTTCCAACAAAGCCATGCGTACTTCACGCATGGTATCTTTGATGTTGTCTTCTGAGAGGCGGCCTTGGCCTCGCAGCTGCTTGACCGTCCGGCCTAGTCGTTCGCTTAATGACTCAAACATCTGTAGGGGTCCGCTGTGGCCTCTTTCCTGTTCTGGCTGTGAGTATATCTGCTTCGTGATCAACCCCAACATACTTGCGATCATTGCGGCCGTGCTTTATTTCTGTGCCGCGGTTCTTTTGCTGCTCAGCCTGTCTCGAGCAGACGATGAGCGCACCTTTGGTCAGCACACCGCCGCCGGGCGCCGCGCACTTATGCTGGCCGCGGTGGCCGTGTTGATTCACGCGCTGGTAGCGCTAAAGCAGACAGGGCTTCCGACCAAGCTGCATCTGTCGTTTTTTGTCTCAATGAACGTCGCAAGCCTGTTTATTGCTTGGTGGTTATTAGTCTTGTGTGTCCGGCGCCCAGCGGACTATCTAGGGTTGGCAGTCTACCCGGTGGCGGGCATTTTACTGCTAATCAGCAGCGCGGTGGATTCGCCCAGCTCGGATCTGCCACTGAATATCGAATTGCATGTACTGCTTTCACTGACCGCTTACGCGTTTTTATCGTTGGCAGCAGCCCAAGCGGTACTGGTCTGGGTGCAACGAAAAAAATTGCACAACCACCGACCCGGAGGCTATCTGCGCGTTTTACCGGCACTGGACGAGACTGAAAGGTTGCTGTTCACCCTACTGACGATCGGATTCGCTGTGCTGACCCTGTCACTGGGCACCGGCTTTTTCTACCTCGAAGGCCTGTTCGAGCAATCGCTGGTCCATAAAACGGTTTTATCGGTTATTGCCTGGTTTATCTTCGGCGGGCTGTTGTTTGCACGCTGGCGCTTTGGCTGGCGCGGCCAGCGCGCAGTATTTTGGACATTCATTGGTTTCGGTATGCTGATTCTGGCGTATTTCGGTACCAAGTTTGTGCTAGAAATCGTACTGCACCGCGGCTGAGATGAAAGCTACGCTATGATGTGCACCTGCCCTTTTCTTGAGAGATACCGGTTTCATTGAACACCGTCCCTATCGGCTTGTTGTTGTCATTGCTGCTTGTGCTCATTCTGCTGTCCGGTTTTTTCTCAGGGTCGGAAACAGCCTTAATGCGGTTAAACCGCTACCGGCTCAGGCATCAGGCAAAACAGGGTCATCGTGGCGCGATCAGAACCGCACGATTACTGGAAAACCCCGAGCGGCTTATCAGCCTTATTTTGCTCGGCAATAATTTCGTCAATATTCTCGCCTCCGCCATCGCCACCGTGATCGCTCTGCGATTAATCGGTGAACCCGGCATCGCTGTGGCCACAGCGGTGCTGACTCTGGTCATTCTGGTGTTTGCCGAGGTAACCCCCAAAACACTGGCCACTCGTCGCACCGAACAAGTGGCTTATTTCGCAGCCGCTGTTTATCAGCCGTTAATGACGGTGGTCTATCCATTGGTGCTGAGCACCAACTGGGTCAGCGAGTGCATTTTGAGACTGCTGAAGGTTGAATGTGAACAAGCCGAGGTTGAGGCTTTGAGCAGTGACGAACTCAGGACCGTTTTAAACGAGACTACGGGCATGATCCCGCCTCGCCACCGCGAGATGCTGGTGAATATCCTCGACCTGTCGAGCGTGTCAGTCAACGACATCATGGTGCCGCGAAGCGATATCACAGGCCTGGACCTCGACAATAGCTGGGAGGAGGTTAAGCAAAGCATCAGTGAAAGCCCGCACAGCCGAATCCTAGTGTACCGGGAGAACATTGATCAGGTTCAGGGCTTCATCCACCTGCGCATGATGCTCGATTCGTTGTCCACAGGCGAATACACGCTGGAGACGCTGAAGAAGAACATTCGCGAGCCATACTTCATTCCTGAGGGCACAACGCTTACTGTGCAGCTGTTGAATTTTCAGCGGGAAAAGCGTCGAATCGGCTTGGTTGTGGATGAGTACGGGGATATTCAAGGTTTGGTCACAATCGAAGACATCGTGGAAGAGATCGTGGGGGAATTTGATACCGACCCCTACCACGGCCCCGAAGAAGTTCAGGCGCAAGACGACGGCAGCTTTATCGCCGATGGCAGTGCACAAATTCGTGCCTTGAACAAAGCCTTGAACTGGGATCTGTCTGCAGATGGGCCCAAGACCCTAAACGGTATTGTACTCGAGCACTTTGAAAACTTCCCGACCCAGGGTGCTGTGTTTACGTTTAACGGGCACTCTATGACTGTGCTGGAAGTGGAAGAGAACTTTGTCCAGCGCGTGCGCATCGATCCAGCCTCGACCGAACACGATGCGGCAGAACCCGACTGACGTGGCCAAGGCGAAAACCACCTACCTATGCAGTGCTTGCGGCGCCTCGTTTCCCAAATGGAACGGTCAGTGCGGGGAATGTCACGAGTGGAATACGCTGGAAGAAACAGCGGCTACACCCTCTGCCCCCTCCAACGCGGACCGGTTCGTTAACTATGCGGGCGCCAGTGGCATCACCAACGCCGACGATGTTTCCCTGGAATCGCAAGCGCGTATCACCACGGGTCTGAGTGAGCTGGATCGGGTACTCGGTGGCGGCTTAGTGACAGGCTCAGTGACTCTATTGGGCGGGGACCCGGGCATCGGCAAGTCCACCATTCTTATTCAGTGTCTGTCGAATCTGTCGGCCGAGCACAAAACCTTGTACGTCACGGGCGAAGAATCACTGCAACAGGTGGCGCTGCGCGCACGTCGATTAGAACTGCCCACCGACAAATTAAGGCTGTTGGCAGAGACCAGCGTTGAAGCCACTTTGGCCCATGCGCAAAAAGAAAAACCTGCGATCATTGTTGTGGATTCGATTCAAACCATGCACACCGAAACGCTGAATTCAGCGCCAGGGGCTGTCGCCCAAGTGCGTGAGAGCGCCGCACGCCTGGTGCGCTACGCCAAACAGGCAGGGGTTGCTGTGTGGCTGGTTGGGCACGTCACCAAAGAAGGCGCGCTGGCAGGGCCTCGTGTGCTGGAGCACATGGTCGATACGGTGCTGTATTTCGAGGGCGATCCGGGCAGTCGATTTCGGGTGATAAGAGCGGTTAAGAACCGCTTTGGCGCGGTCAACGAACTGGGCGTTTTTGCCATGGGCGAGCAAGGCCTGAAAGCGGTCACTAACCCGTCGGCGATTTTTCTGTCCCGCCACCCGGAACCGGTCAGTGGTAGTGTGACCATGGTGACTCGAGAAGGCACCCGTCCGATGCTGGTTGAAGCGCAAGCGCTGGTCGACACCAGCCACGGCGGTGCACCGCGTCGAGTCACACTCGGACTGGAACAAAATCGACTGGCCATGTTGCTCGCTGTGCTGCACCGTCATGCAAACATTGCGATGTTCGATCAGGACGTCTACATCAACGTCGTCGGTGGGGTGCGAATTTCAGAAACCGGTGCCGACTTACCGGTGCTGCTATCGGCCCTGTCCTCTTTTCGAAACCGACCGTTGCCCAGTGACCTGATTGTGTTTGGCGAGATCGGTTTGGCCGGTGAGGTACGCCCAGTCGCCAACGGTGAAGAACGCTTGTCGGAAGCCCGCAAGCACGGCTTCAAACGCGCAATTGTCGCGGCTGCGAACGCGCCGAAGAAACCGATAAAGGGTTTACGGGTCGACGGGATCCATCGGCTGCACCAGGCCCTTGATTTGTTAGACTGAGCGACCGTTTAGCAAGCTGTTATCCTCGTGCCACCGAAAAACAAGAAAATCATCAAATCGTTGGGCTTTGAAGAGGCCTTAACTGAGTTGGAAACTCTGGTTCTCGGACTTGAATCCGGCGAACAATCGTTGGAAGAATCCTTAGCTCAATTTGAACGTGGCATCAGCCTTACTCGTCATTGCCAACAAAGCCTGAAAAATGCTGAACAAAAAGTGCAGGTATTAATGGAAGGCACCGATTCCAACGGTGACGGTGTCGCGAACCTGGAAAATCTGGACGCAGCCGATGACGCCGACTGACGAATTGCTCACGTTTTATCAGACGCGCATCGACCAGGTGCTGTCGGGTTTACTGCCCGAGCACGACGGCAGTAACACCCAACTACCAGCGGCTATGCGTTATTCGGTAACCGTCGGTGGCAAGCGAGTCCGCCCGGTTTTAACGTACACCACCGGTCGTGCTCTGGGCATCCCGCTGGAGCGGTTGGATGTCCCAGCCGCTGCGGTGGAAATGGTGCACGCCTACTCGCTGGTTCATGACGACTTACCCGCCATGGATAACGACGATTTGCGCCGTGGCCAGCCCACCTGCCACATCAAATACAACGAAGCGACGGCCATTCTCGCAGGCGATGCCTTGCAGGCACTGGCGTTTACGTTGTTGGCCAGTAACGAAGATCCCGACATCGATGTGGCCTGCAAACTACGTATGGTGAAAATCCTTGGCGACGCTAGCGGATCCGCTGGCATGGCAGCCGGTCAAGCGATCGATCTTGAGTCGGTTAATGCATCCCTTACGCTTGCACAGCTGGAAAACATGCATCGGCATAAAACCGGTGCCTTAATCCGGGCAAGCGTCGCTCTGGCGGTCCTTGCAGCAAACAATCAACCTCAGGAGATGTTGGATCGACTCGATCGATTTGCCTCGGCCATAGGCTTGTGCTTCCAAATCGTCGACGACATATTGGATGTTGTGGCCGACACCGATATACTGGGCAAACAACAAGGTGCGGACATCGCGTTAAATAAACCAACCTACCCCTCATTGTTAGGGCTGGATGGAGCGCGTGCCCATGTTTCACAAATATACGAATCGGCGTTAGCGGAGTTAGACGGCTTGGGGCCTCAGTTCGATGAATTGCGGCAATTGGCCAACTACATAACAAAGCGACGCCATTGAGTTAACAGTGGATATACCAAGCGATTACCCCCTGCTTAGCCAGATCGACGAACCCGCCGATTTGCGCAAGCTTGATGTTAGTGACCTGCCTCAAGTCAGCGGGGAGCTTCGGCAGTACCTGATCGAATCAGTAGCCCAAACCGGTGGGCATTTTGGCGCCAGCCTGGGCACCATCGAACTGACCGTTGCCTTGCACTACGCGTTCAATACGCCAGACGACAAACTGGTCTGGGATGTGGGTCATCAAACCTACGGCCATAAAATACTCACCGGCCGCAAACAACGCATGAGCACGATGCGCATGAGTGCAGGCCTGGCGCCATTTCCCAAGCGCGAAGAAAGTGAATACGACACCTTCGGGGTTGGTCATTCCAGCACGTCCATCAGCGCAGCGTTGGGTATGGCTATCGCATCCCAACACGAGGCAGAACAGCACCCGGAGAAGACACCCCAAAAGGCCATCGCCGTCATTGGCGATGGCGCCCTAACAGCAGGCCTCGCTTACGAAGCGCTCAACCATGCGGGCAGTTTAAAAACCGACATGCTGGTGATACTCAACGACAACGATATGTCGATATCCCCCAACGTCGGAGCGATGAATCGATACTTGGCCCGAATGCTCACTGGCCCGCTTGTGTCGGGTGCTCGCGAAGGCAGTAAGAGAGTACTGAGTAAGACGCCATTGTTTGAATTCGCCAAACGAACCGAAGAACAAGTCAAAGGCATGGTGGTGCCCTCTTCCATGTTTGAAGAACTCGGGTTTAACTATTATGGGCCGGTTGACGGGCACGATGTAGAAGGTCTCGTCGCGGTTCTGCAAAACATGAAAAACCTCACCGGTCCGCTGTTTTTGCACGTGGTAACCAAAAAAGGCTACGGCTATCGTTTTGCCGAAGAAGACCCACTCGCGCTGCACGCAGTCACACCATTCGATCCTAAAACCGGTAAAAGCCTGAAGCAAGGCGGCGGCAGTAACCGACCGACTTACACAAAAGTGTTTGGCAACTGGCTGTGCGATATCGCCGAACGCGACCCTCGTGTTGTTGGCATCACACCGGCCATGCGCGAAGGCTCTGGTCTGGTGGAATTCGAACAACGCTTTCCTGATCGCTACTTTGATGTCGGTATTGCTGAACAGCATTCGGTAACGCTTGCGGCCGGTCTTGCGTGTGGCGGGCGAAAACCGGTGGTAGCCATCTATTCAACGTTTCTGCAGCGCGCTTATGATCAGCTAATTCACGATGTGGCGATTCAGAATTTACCGGTCGTATTCGCCATCGACCGAGCCGGCTTGGTAGGCCCCGATGGCCCCACCCACGCCGGTGCCTATGATTTCAGCTTTTTGCGTTGCATTCCCAACATGACCATTCTAGCGCCCGCGGATGAGAATGAGTGCCGGCAATTGCTATACACCGCTTATTGCATGGATTCCCCAACCGCTGTGCGCTACCCGCGTGGCAATGGACCCGGTGTCGACATTGATATGGAAATGACGGCCCTGCCGATCGGCAAAGCACAGCTGCGCCGCAGCGGGTCTAACAACATCGCCATCCTGGCCTTCGGCTCGATGGTAGATATCGCTGGCCAAGTGGGTGTTGAACTGGACGCTACGGTCGTTAATATGCGTTTTGTCAAACCGTTGGACACCGATCTCATCGACCAGCTCGCTCGCACTCACAAGCACCTCATTACGGTTGAAGAAAATGCCATCGCCGGTGGTGCCGGGGCAGGCGTGTTGGAATATTTATCCGATTGCAAGTCCGATCAATCAATCCCCAATGGGGCCGATGATGAACAACCCTCTCACCCATTGGTGACTCTGATTGGCTTAAGCGATGCCTACCTCGAACATGGGTCACGCGAAGAACTACTGGCTCAAGCAGGTCTGGATAAGGACGGTGTTTTGCGACAAATAAAAGAGGCTGTGTTTAAGCACGCAGCGGTTCACAACAAGGCTATCGTCTGAACAGATCGAGGCATGGCTAGTTTGTCCTCACACGCAGCGGTCAGGTGACGGCAGAGTTTAGAGTCACCGACTCGCCAACCGCTGAGTCTTGGCTCTGTGCATCATCAACCGCACGCTCAACCGTTGTACCAGTCATCGCATACCATCGACTGACCCCGTGCTGCTGTAAAACATCTACCCGCTCAGCGGCATGAGGTACGCTGGCCAACACGGCCTCCTTGGCACAGGTTTCCGTGTTGTTCTTTTCGCTTAAGTGACCCAGCAGTACCCACTGCAGCCCTGGATGGTCAATGGCACGCACAACTGGCCCTGCCTGAGCGTTACCCAAATGCCCGAAGTTACCGCGAATACGCTGCTGCAAACTGGGCGGGTAGGGTCCATTCCTGAGCATCTGATCATCGTAATTGCATTCAATCAGAACACCGTTCACGCCACAGAGCTTATCGAGTACGAACGGGGTGCACACACCCATATCGGTGGCCACCGCAAACCTTGCGTCTTGATGGCGCAACACGAACTGACAGGACTCTGCGGCATCGTGCGGGGTGGGAAACGGATCGATCTCGATACAGCCCAATGTAAATGGCGCGTGCGCATGAAACAGCTCGTAGCTGATCAACCGATCATCGCGCAGCCGGCCAAACGTGCCGTGCGTTAAATAAATCGGCACACCGAACTTTCTCGACAGAGGACCGATCCCTTTCACGTGATCGCTGTGTTCGTGCGAGATTAACACGGCGGTTAAATCCGATGGCGTCACCCCCAGACTGGCCATCCGTTTCAGCGATTCTTTCAACGTGAAACCACAATCGATTAATAGCGTGGTATCGGCGGCACGAACAAGCGTTGCGTTGCCCGAACTGCCGCTGCCCAGGGACGCAACCTCTAGCACAGATTCAACTCATCGATACTCCTGTCCACTGGCATGGGCCTGACGACTGCGTGTCAGACCAATTGATCGAGCAAGTCATCAAGCAGCGCTTGCTGCTGCTCTGGGGTCAGCGGTGTTTCTGCGTCGACGGTTACCCGGGCCGCGCTGACGTTCACCGGAATCATTAAAAACGACACCTCAGCACCGTCAATGGTGGCGTTTAGCCGTCCGCCACTGCTTTGACCAGATACCTCGCCTGAAGCCAGAGCTTCGAGCGCTTGTTTGACCTTACGAAACGCTGGCTCGTAATTTCGGTACACCACCATAAACGTATCGGTGGCGGTGGATTGGACCGATGCCTCGTCTAGAACCGCGGCAACTTCTGCATCGCTTAGGATTCCCTGTGCGCGTTGCTGCTCGACCCCGAGAAACACCATCAGTCGCACCAGTAATTCACTGGTGTTCTCAGGATCGTAACTGGAGGCAGGCCAGAGATTATCGGGTCCGAGTTTCACGTCCGCACTCTCAGCATCCTGTTGCCGTGCGAACAAGCGGGTGGTGTCCCCCTCACCGCGTTCCAGTCGAAAGGCGATTCGCGACACCCTGGCTTTGCTATTCAACAAACTCTCCAGCGAGCGTCGGCTGCTACCACTGCCACCAATCGCACGCCATTGGCTGGTCATAAGGCCGCTGACCGGCTCACTGTTATCAATCGGGTAGCGCTCAGAACGCAGAAACGCCTGCAACTGCGGCCACAGAGCTTCCGCTGTGGCACCGATCTCGAGGTAGTTTTCAGCGCCTGCTCGCACATAGCGCACAGCAGCCGATTCCGGCAACAAGGTGTTGCGCGTAATCGCACCACCGGTGGTGCCGGGTAAGACGAACTGCTCGCCTTCCGATACCGGACTTAAATCCGGCGGCACCTGCAGCTCCAACGCAGCGTTTGAATTCTTGCTGTACAGCACTTCCGGGCTGTTTTTTCGATGGCCAAAACCGCAAGCCGTCAGACTCAAACCCACTAGAACAATGACAAACGCGCGCAACATGATTGACTCCAAAATACGCAGGGGCTGACCAAGGCGCCAGCCGTATTCAACGCTAAGTTAGGCTAACGACACGCCAGCCTTGATCAATGCTAATTTCACCTGTTGATGATAGCTGCTTGCCAGCGGGGTAAGGGGAAGTCGTAATGTCGGACCGCACCGTCCCATGGTGCACAGCGCCCACTTCACCGGTATCGGGTTCGATTCGACAAACAGAGCCGTGTGCAAATCCTGAATCCGCGCGTTGGCCGATTCAGCCGCCGCACGATCCCCCGCGATCGCGACCCGGCACATGTCAGCCATGGCTTTGGGGGCCACATTGGCGGTCACCGAAATATCCCCATGACACCCTGCCAACATACTCTCTAGAGCGGTTGCGTCATCGCCGGTGACAATCATGAAATCATTGTCGGTGATGGCGACCAATTCTTTAATACGCTCCACTGATCCCAGCGCTTCCTTAATGCCTACAATGTTGCCGATTTTTGACAGCCGAGCGGTGGTCTCAGGCGTCATATCCAGAGCGGTTCGGCCCGGGACGTTATACAAAATCTGCGCAATCGGCACAGCCCTGGCGACGGCCTTGAAGTGCTGGTACAAGCCCTCCTGAGGCGGCTTGTTGTAATACGGGGTAACCAGAAGGCAGGCATCGGCGCCGGCATCAGCGGCGTGTTGTGTCAACTCTATGGCCTCAGACGTGGCGTTGCCGCCTGTGCCGGCAATAACCGGTATGCGTTTGTTCACCAGCTTAACGACCTGCTCGATAACCGCTGCGTGCTCAGTGACCGACAGGGT
>CALFBL010000174.1 GCA_937951695.1 uncultured Granulosicoccaceae bacterium
GATGCTTCTCTTGGCCTCCGCCATTGCCGCGCCTGTTTGCGCGTACTTATTCATCGATATCATCCTCGAAGTGGAAAAATTCATGGATCCCTAACTGCTCTGGAGCCTCGGTTGCGTATTGAAAATACTGGTTCACTGTAAGCAACGCTTGGTTAAACGATATGGGCAATTCTGGCAACGTCTCTCGTACAATATCCACTAGCTCTTGCGCGAGTTGTTGACGCATCTCGTTGGCCAAACCTCCCGCACCGTTGATGCCATCGCGTTCGAGAATCAATGTTTGGATCTCGCTCTGCATGGCATCTGATTGTTCTCCAGCCCCGGCTCTTAACAAATCCTCCAGCTCTGAAATTCTTTGATCAATGTCCTGGCGACGTGTATCGACTTCGATTTGGATTTGACTGACCGATTCAAAGAAGTCGCTTTGGATGGTTTCCCGGGCTTGCCGATAACGCTCTCTTAGCTCATCAATTTGAGCGGTAACCTCGTCAACTGTGGCGTTTATGGCCGCGATATCGACCCCAGCCATTGCCTCATCAACCACCGCGTCAATCGAACCCACTCCCCCGGGTAAAACCGCGTTCATGAGTCGAGCGAGCACATCGCCCAATACCTCACGCAGTGCGGATTCCATGGAATCCACAGCCGCGTCAATCTGCACTGCCGATTCGCCCACCGCGGCCGGAGTCCAGTTGGGAAGCGCTGCTGCAATCCCGGTATCGATGGGCAGCGATACGTTGCCTTGACCGCCGTAGCTACTCAGTGCGGCAGTCGGAATCAGAGAGAGCGCGCCGCTGCCTCGGAGAGCCATAGCCGCGACTCGGGCGCCCGTGGATGTGGGTGCGAGCCGTACCGCCCAGAAAGGGTTGTACCCCGATGCGTATTCTTCTTTGGCGTCGTCTTCAGGTCGGTTAAAGTAAATTTCTGCGGAACTGACCGATGACAGAATCGGTTCGGACGCAGCCTCTAACCCTTGCACATGCCGCGTGACGATATTTTTGGATTGAGCATCGTTGACCGTGTCAACCGGTAAGCGAAGCTCGGTGCGCAGCAGTAGGCTGGGGTAGTTGTCAGCGCGAATGTCGGCTGATAACGATCGATATGCCCGCACCCCCCGATATGTCATGCGAGATTTCGCCTCATTTCTACCGCCCGAGAGATCGTGCTCGACGTGGCGAGCTAGGCGTTGTGCTAAAAGGTTACGACCGAACCAGTCTTTACAATCGTTCGATAAAATAGAACTGCAACCTTCAATACTCTCTTCCTGCTTGTTCGCAAACTTCATCGAATACCCGATGGGCAGTTCAACCCGCCTGTGCCTACCAAACCAGTAGTAGAGTTTATTGTTCAGCGATAAAGTATCTATCGCCTTCCACTCCGTGGTTCCTGTTTCTTCGTCCCTGAGTAACCGAGTCGCACCGCTACGATCGAGCCTTGCCCAGTGCAACGGTGTTACAGGTAAATAGCGTTTAAAGAATTCCCACGACCGATCTCTGGTAAAGGCATCGGTTGACGCATTGATCATAGCGACGCGTTCATCCATGGCCAAGGTGTCCGTGGTGGCATGCCGGTCTGTGAACGCTTGCCAATTGCGCAGGTTGTTGGCCATGTGCCCGACGCTGAATACCGATTCCCAACTGACCCGGGCATCATTGGCTTCAGCAATTCTCCCAATGATCTGCGGACTGGCGACAAAAGCCGATAGATACATGGCCTCCTGTGACAAAGACAATGCAGAATTGATCGGATCGATGACAGCGAGCATCCCGTTGCCCAAACCGTTGACCACTGACTCAAACGCCCGCATGACCTGCTTTGTGGCTGCCGCGATTTGCCCGACGATCGGCACTGGCGAAAGTACCGCGCTGATATTTCCAGTGGCTGTTCGCGCATACTGGGCCCACGATTGCAGACTGACAGCTTGTGCCATGGCGACTTGATTAGCCACCATGGCGCGATTGACGTACGCGTTGAAATTGAGAGCACGAGCCTGCCATAGCGCGCCGCTGTAAACGGCGGAATCCGCAGAATTTGCCAAGCGAGTTTTTTCGTTTACGACCTGCCCGGTGTTAAACAGAATCACGCCGGTGATGGTGGCCGCCAGTACCAATGCGATACCCAGGGGCAGTGCTTGTCCACTTTGATTTGAATCCATAAAGACATCCTTGCCTTCAACAATAACCATCGGTGATCGGGCCACCCGCAGCCGCCCCGACCACCAATCCCTAACTGATGTAATCAGTTATCGACGTAGCTACCCAAGTTAGCCGCTGCGGCCGTAGGTGCTTGTACGTTACCCCCAGGGGTTCCGGCTTCACCGGAAATCTCCTGCCCCATCGCGACAAATTGCGCCTGCACTCGTGCGCCAAAAAAACCCGACGCTGTCACCGCCGCGATGGCAATCAATGCCACCACAACGATGTACTCCGTCATTCCTTGCCCAATTTGCCGTCGAGGTTGTGCCTTGCATTGCTTCGGTGAATGGCTTACCTCCAGCAGTGCTGTCGTGTTGCGCTTCGTAAATGGATGAAACCGTTGTTTTTGTATGTACTGCATACTGAAAAACTCCTTTTGTTGATGCATGTTGCGGATACCCCTATCCGCGTTCCTTACCTTTTAATAAGCTGAATTCAATAAACCAGGGCTTATTGAC
Organism: uncultured Granulosicoccaceae bacterium; assembly: GCA_937951695.1. GTDB lineage: Bacteria > Pseudomonadota > Gammaproteobacteria > Granulosicoccales > Granulosicoccaceae > Granulosicoccus. Next base: position 2,654 of record CALFBL010000174.1, read on the forward strand.
TGACCCATTCGGCGGTCACGGATAGTGGCGAAACCGCAACTCAACGGTAACGAGTTATCCGCATGGAAACAATCAGAAGTTTCTGACATTTGCACCAGAATTTGCTGAAATTTCTCCAACCCGTCGATATCAGATTGCCGCAGGTGACGAAGTTAAGTACCTTATAGCCGTCAGTGATTCACCAAATCGGAGTTTGGTGCATGAACCCATACAGTCTACGCTCTCTCGTATTGCTGCGTCGGCGGGCGAATCGATCGACGTCCGCCGCAGCTCGACAGCTCGTGCGAACCGCTCTGCAATCAGCCATTGTTACAGGCCTTTTTCTCACTCAGATTTCAGTGAGTGAGGCGGCAAGCCCACTGCTTAACTTGCGTTTGTTCGCTCACCATGAGCAATTAGTGATTCGCTTTACCGACGGAAGAAACGTGATCTTTTCACCCACTGAGTTAACACAGAAATCGACTGTACTCAGCCCAATGCAGCACCATCACCCGCAATTGGGTTCAATCGAATCTCGACCCACAGCTCGTGTGTGGCACATCAATGAGCACGACTCCATCGAATTTCTCGGCTCGTATCCAATCAAATTCTATACCC
>CALFBL010000175.1 GCA_937951695.1 uncultured Granulosicoccaceae bacterium
ACACACATCGCAATTGATGCACTCATCGGTAATCAATAAAGCCATTAAGTGTTTACCTTAACTTTGTCTTGAACGCGTCGAGCACTAGGGGGTGGACAAACTCGCTGATGTCACCTCCGTGGCGAGCGATCTCTCGAACGATGCTGGAGGACAGAAAAGCGTTTTCCTGAGAAGCTGCGATGAAGACTGTTTCGATGTCATCGTTGAGTTTTCGATTCATACCGGCTATCTGCATTTCATAATCAAAATCGGAGACCGCACGAAGTCCACGCACGATGACGCTCGCTCCCACCTCCTCAGCCACATTGACCAACAATCCTTCGAACGGAACTACCTTTACGTTACCCAGCGACTTTAGAATTTGTTGTGCCGCATCGGTACGCTCTTCCAACGTGAAAAACGGTTTTTTGGCTGGGTTCCGGGCGATAGCCAGAACGATATGATCGAACATACCGCTAATTCGCTCAGCCACGTCGATGTGACCCACCGTTATGGGGTCAAAGGTACCAGGGTAAATTGCCGTGACGTCCATCACAGTGTCTCTTGCGTGCCAGTTTAAGCGATGAGTTTGCACGTAACGCGGCTTGCCTGCAACGCATAAGGGTGCTGAGAGATCAGCCAGCGACAGGCACCGGCGTTGGCTCGGTGCGCTGGTACAGACGGGCACGCACATCCCCAAACACTTTATCGCGGAGAGTCGTCCAGGTTGACGGAACGCTTAACCGCGCATCGCTTTGCTGTTTCGGGCACTCCAAATACAGCCATCCAGCCGGCGCCAGCAGCGAGTCCGCGGTGGCCAACACTGCGGCGAAATCGGCCGTATGAAAGGGTGGATCCACAAATACCAGATCAAACGGCTCAGGGTGCATGGCGGCGAAGGCTTCGAATCGCCGATTTACCACCGTCACGTGATCGGCCGCTAATTGCGCCCGCGTGTTCTCCAGCTCGGCTGCCACCGATCGATGCGATTCCACCAGGGTCACCGAGGCTGCGTAGCGAGACGCAGCTTCAAAGCCCAAAGCGCCAGTTCCGGCGAACGCGTCCAAGCAGCGAGCACCGGGCAGTTCATACTGTAGCCAGTTAAACAGCGTTTCTCGAAGCCTGTCGCCACTTGGACGTAAGCCTTCTACACTTAACACTGGCAGTTGGCGGGATCGGTACTGTCCGCCGATGATTCGGACCACGCCGGTGTCAGTAGGGTTACGGGAACGACGCTTGGGCATAGGCCATCCGGGTTGAGTAAACGGAATAGATTACCGGTGCAATGTTAGGATTAGACTTCTCTGCCAGACACGCTTTGGCAGCTTACCAATTAGCCGCTTCAATGGTACGCGCCGTTCATGGGTATATTCAGTTTTCTTAAACGTCAACGCGATACGCGTCACGAGCAATCCAACACTGACGCATCGCTGGATAAGAAACTCAAGCGCACACGCTCAATGTTCAAAGAAAACCTGCTCGGTTTTTTACGTGGCAAGAAGCCAATTGATCCGGAACTGCTGGAAGAGCTGGAAAACCAGCTCATCATCGCTGACGTGGGCGTTGACGCAGCAAGCTCAATCATGGAGGCGTTGCAGCAGAAGGTGAGCCGTGCCGAAATGGCGGACTCTGAAGCCCTGCAGGCTGAATTGCACAATGAGCTGGAGCGCTTGCTCAAACCCGTTGAGCACCCGCTGCTCATTCCCGACCAAAGCACACCGTTTGTCATATTGGTGGTGGGCGTGAACGGCTCGGGTAAAACCACGACCATTGGAAAACTTGCCAAACAGCTGCAGCTTGGCGGCAAGAGTGTCATGCTTGCCGCCGGGGACACCTTCCGTGCCGCGGCCATCGAGCAATTGCAAACCTGGGGCGAGCGCAATGACGTGCCGGTCGTCGCCCAGAAGACGGGGTCGGACTCGGCGTCGGTAATATTTGATGCCCTGCAATCGGCTACCGCGAAAAACATTGATGTGCTCATCGCAGACACCGCCGGCAGGCTGCACACCCAAGCCGGGCTGATGGACGAACTAAAAAAGGTTAAACGGGTGCTGAGCAAACTCGATGCAGATGCGCCGCACGAGACCCTGATTGTGCTGGACGGAGGCACCGGCCAAAACGCCTTAAGCCAAGCCAGAGAATTTCACGCTGCCATGAATCTGACAGGGCTGGTCATCAGCAAACTCGATGGCACCGCCAAAGGCGGCATAGTCTTCGCCATCGCCGATACACTCGGCATTCCCATTCGATTCATAGGCGTGGGTGAACAAGTGGATGATCTGGAAGTATTCGAAGCCTCGCGCTTTGTCTCCGCCTTGACCGATATGGGCGAGAGCGTCAGTGAAACGACCCTGGCCGAGCCTGAAGTATGATTGGGTTTAATCGGGTTAGCTTGGCTTATCACAGCGGGCAGTTCGCGCTTGAAGATGTCACGTTTACCTTGAAACCTGGCTCATTCACCTTCTTAACCGGGCATTCCGGCGCTGGCAAAAGTTCGTTGTTGCGGCTGATTGCGCGTCTGGAGAAACCCAGCAGTGGCGATATTATCGTCGGGGACTTGCGCTACAGTTCTTTAAAAGCCAGACAAGAGCCGAAACTGCGACGTCAGATGGGCATCGTGTTTCAAGACAACCAACTGCTTTACGATCGTAACGTGTTCGACAACGTCGCTCTTCCCTTGATCATTAGCGGATACCGCTTCAAAGATGTCAAAACACGCGCCATGGCAGCGCTGGAACGCGTCGGGCTTGGCGAGCGGTATGCGGAAAACCCGATCGTCTTATCCGGCGGTGAACAACAGCGGGTGGGTATCGCCCGGGCGGTGGTGGCTAGACCTAAGCTCTTGCTCGCCGATGAACCCACCGGCAATCTGGACGCTGGGATCAGTGAAGAGATCATGAAGTTGTTACTTCAATTCAACGCCTCCGGTGTATCGGTATTGTTTGCCACGCACGATCAGGATCTACTCACTAACTATCGCTTCCCGCAGCTAGTGCTCGAGGGTGGGCGGCTCGCTTCAGATCCTAACGCCTCCATGGCCAATCCGGCGCGCCGAGCGACCAGAGGTTCGGCCAATGCCTAACGACCCTGCCATCGGTTCCCGTTGGAGCTACACCAAACGCGGTTACGCAGTGACGCAAAGCATCCGCCAATTACGCGAGCGCAGTCTGGCTACCTTGATGACGCTGATTGTGCTGGGCACAACGCTCGCCTTACCGGCAGTGTTCTGGTTTGGCTCGTCGTCGCTGTCAACACTGATTAAATCATCGGTCGGCGAGGAGAGCATCACCGTGTACCTCGATATGAGCATCCCGGATTTGCAGGGGGCCGAGCTTGCACAGCAGTGGGAAACTCAGAGCGGAGTGCGCGCCACCCTCTACGTATCGCGGCGCGAAGCCCTGGCCCTGTTTCAGCAACAAAACGATCTGGATGACGCGATCACAGCGCTCGGTGGTAATCCCCTGCCCGGGGCTGTGGTGGTTTTCCCGGCAATAGACACCGCCAACGACCCGTTGAGCGTAGAGCTCGTGGAAGCGCTCGCCAATCGCTTTGCGACCATGGCAGAGGTTGAGCGGGTGCAAATCGACCTGGAGTGGGTGCGCAAGCTGCAGTCCGCGCTGACCCTATTCCGCATAGTGGTGTCGATGCTGGCGGTATTTCTGACCCTGACCGGTTTTTTGGTGATCGGCAACACGGTTCGACTGGAATTACTGCGTCGTCACCGAGAAATGCAAGTCAGCACTTTGCTCGGCGCCAGTCGCTCATTTCTGAATCGCCCCATCCTCTACACCGGCACCTTGTACGGTCTGCTCGGTGGCTCCATTGCAGCGGTAATCGCCACCATTACCTACAGCTTCATCAAGACCCCTGCCGATCAACTGGCAGCCCAGTACGCCAGCACTTTTCGACTGGCTCTGCCTTCGGGTGGGCAATTTTTGACCATTATTGCAGTGGCGACAGCGCTGGGGCTACTCGGCGCTCTGATGACCGTCCTAAAGCCACAGCAGGCGAATATCACAAATCGGTAAAATTTCGTAAAACGTTGTTTTTTATAATCTTTTTTTAGCCTTGCCTGTATATTGCTCAATAATATTCATAGTTACCGGAACTAAGCCGCTAATTAGCACTCAAACCAAGCGAGTGCTAGAATACCAGTAAAGGAACGAAACGGAGACGTACCATGAGTACTGCCATAACGGCTAAAAACAGCGCTGTCATGTCGATGCCGGTAATCGCCGACGACCTGAACAGCTACCTGGCTAAGATTTCAAAGGCGACCTTGTTGTCTGCCGAAGAGGAGCAGAGCTTGGCCCGTCAACTACGCGATCACGAAGATCTGGAAGCCGCGCGTCAGCTGGTCATGTCGCAATTGCGCTTTGTTGTCCACATCGCGCGAAGCTACAAAGGCTACGGCCTACCGATGGCGGATCTTGTCCAAGAAGGTAATATCGGTTTGATGAAGGCGGTCAAACGCTTTGATCCAGATATGAACGTGCGCCTGATTTCGTTTGCGGTGCACTGGATACGCGCCGAGATCCACGAATACGTCATCCGCAACTGGCGCATCGTGAAAGTTGCGACCACCAAAGCGCAGCGGAAATTGTTCTTCAAACTTCGCAGTGCCCCGAAAAAATTGAACTGGTTTAGCCAAGACGAAGTTAATTCGGTGGCCGAAGATCTAGGGGTAGATCCCAAGGTCGTGATGGAGATGGAATCGCGCATGCACGGTCACGACAGCGGTTTCGACGCGCCTATCGGTAGCAGCGAAGATCGCACCCTGTCACCGTCTGATGTGTTGCATCGTGAAGAATCTGACCCGTCCGCCTTACTCGAAAATGATGACGATCGACAACAAGCGCTGGACAGTTTGTCTGCCTGCATGAGTGAGCTTGACGAACGCAGCCGCACCATCTTGCAACGGCGTTGGTTACTGGAACAGAAAGCCACATTGCACGAGCTGGCTGAAGAGTTCAGCGTATCAGCTGAGCGTATTCGTCAGATTGAAAAAGCGGCGATGAAAAAGCTGAAAATGGCGATGGCAAGCTCTGCGCTACCGTTGCATTAATTGCTAAAAAAAGCCTCGGGCTGGGGTTTGATTGATTTCTCACAGGTCACGGTGTTCCACAAAATTAACGGTCACGCTCAACCCAGGGCCGTTGTCACAGGTGGTGATATCAGCGGAGTGAAGATCCGCTACGGCTTTGACAAACGTCATACCCAGCCCGGAACCTGGCGTGGTGCGGCTCTCTTCCAATCGGTACATGCGTTGAAACACCTTTTCGCGAAATTCCAGTGGGATACCCGGCCCGTTGTCCGACACTGAAAACCAGGGCTCTCCATGGTATTCATCGGCGCTCAGCGTGATCTTGGTGCCCTTCGGGCAATGCCGAACCGAATTCTCAATGAGATTCACCATCAGTTGCATCAGCAAGTCTTTATCTCCCATCACGTATTGAGCGTCGTTCGCATCAAACAAGATCTCGAGGGTGTTTTCTGCGTCTTCGATTACCGCTTCATAGGCCTCAGCCACTGAACCGATGACCTCCATCAAATTTACCGGTTTAAACGAAGCCTTACGGGCACCGGCTTCAATCTGTGCGATGTACAAGATGGTCTGGAACGTCGTATTAATGTAGTCGGCTTCGTCGATAGCCTTATCGACTTCTACTAGCTCGACACCTTCCTCATAGAGCTTGTTCGCGGCTTCTTCCAAATGAATATGCAAACGATTCAGCGGCGTTTTCAGCTCGTGCGCCATATCCGAACTCATTTGGCGAAGACCTGCGACGTTTTGCTGCAATTGGTCCAGTGCATCGTTAACACGTATGGAGAATTCATTAATGTCGTCACCACTGGCGGTGACCGGAAGACGCCGATCGAGGCTACCGGCAGCCACCGATCGCATCACTTCAGTGATGCGATCGATTCGGCCGTGCATGCGCCAAGCCGCAATCGCTGACCCCAGCAGACCCAAAAACATGGAGGCAAAAAACAGGTTCACGAACCAACGGGGGGCATCCTCGCGAAGCTGGTCGGCTCGCTCCAGACTGCGCGCAATGGTCAGAATATTCTCACCCAGAGGGACTACCAAAAATCTCACCGACCCGTCTGATTTAAAACCCTCAACCTTGTCTTTGGCAGTCCACCAACCCAGATCCATTGGCTCAACCTCGATCGTGCTCGTGATGATGTTGCCCTGCGGATCTCTGAGATTGAACCCCAAGTTGGCTTGCATGGGCAACCCGGTATTTGCCATCATGATCCGCACCGCTTCATCGCCAAAATCTTCATACACGGCCAGCACGCGCTGGTAATGAATCTCGAGTGAGCGATCAATCCGCTCAACGACGCCGGAATGCAGGAACTGATACGACAGCCCGAAGGCAATCGACACACACACCAGATAGATGGCAGAAATTGCCAGACCAAGCCGGAACGCAGAGCTTTTATACAACTGCCGACTGAGCAACAAGTCGCCTAAAAAGGGCTGGCGAGATTCCGTCCGAGGCCATGCGCCAGAATGTTCATCCGCAATAGGGGCGGGTAAAGTCGGCGGTGGAGGGCTCTCCTCACTATCTGTGCTGGAATCGTTCAGTGCCATTACCTGGGAACGTGCAGACTGTATCCTAGGTTACGAACGGTGTGAAGCAGTTGTGAGTCGAACGGCTTATCGATCTTGCTGCGCAAACGGGAAATATGAGTTTCCACCACGCTGGTTTTTGGATCGAAATGAAAATCCCACACCTGTTCGAGCAGCATGGTGCGGCTGACCACACGGCCCTCATTGCGCATCAGTACTTCAAGCAGTAAAAACTCTCGGGGTTGTAGTTCGATATCGGTACCACCGCGACGTGCGACTCGCTGCAGCAAATCCAGCTCCAGATCGCCCACTTGCAAATTCGTGGCTTCGACTGTGGTTGACGGACGCCGGCTCAAAGCGGTAACCCGCGCCAGCAACTCGGAGAATGCAAACGGCTTGGTGAGATAATCATCGCCACCGGCTTCAAGCCCGGCCACGCGGTCGTCCACCCCGGATACCGCGGTAAGGAAAATAACCGGCGTTTTGTTGCCAGATGCCCGCAGTGCCTTGACCATCGAGAGACCATCCATTCCCGGTAACATCCGGTCTACCACTAGAACGTCGTAGTCGGTTTGCAGGCATTGCACCATGCCTTCTTTTCCGTCATGCAATACATCTACGACGTGACCCGCCTCAGTGAACCCTTTGGCAGCGTATTTAGCGGATTCCAAGTCATCTTCGACGAGCAAAATGTGCACTGTGAAGCCTCGACAGTCAATTTGGAGTAGAGCAGAGTTTGACATTGTTTCAGCCGCTATGTTCGGCACAATATCTTTTGTTTTTGCTCGGTCACATTGACAACGATAAAACATTGACAATACGACACAAATCTAGCCATCGATATGCGCATAATTACCAGCTTATCCAGTCACGGTTCTAATAGCGTGACGCCATTCAGCACTAGACAAAAGTTGAAGCGTAATGATCGCACCGAAACGCCCCTTCACCCGCACCATAGTCCGTGTTCTGAGCGCCTTGGCCATCGGCCTAACAGGGGCGCAGGCGTACGCCACCAGCCCTTCAATTCCGGCTGATTTGTCCGCTACGACTGACTCTGGCAACGTCACATTGAGCTGGACTGCCTCCACCGATGACGACGCGGTAGCCGGCTACAATGTCTATCGCAACGACCAGTACCTCACCACGGTGTTTGATACGAATTACACCCTTTCGCAAGAACAGAGCGTGGGAAATTCGTTCTACGTGGTTGCCTTCGACACCCCCAGCGCCGGCGAGACGCGTGCCTATTCGGCCCGTTCAACGGTACTGCAAGTCAGCAGCGATGAGCTCACCACTGACACGCCACCGACGGCCTCTCCGGGCGGCAATCAAGCTCCAACGGCACCCACGGCTTTATCGGCACAGCGAGGCAGTGAAACTTCTGTGGAATTGATGTGGTCTGGCGCCAGCGACGATGTCGCGGTAGTCGGCTACAACGTGTATCGCGACGACGCGTACCGCGCCACTGTCTTCGGCACCGGTTACATCGATGTCAGTGCGCAACCTGGCGCTACGCATGTGTACTACCTCATTGCCTTCGATGAACCGCGGCAATTCTCTGCCAGATCGCCCTCTGTCACGGTTCAGGGCACTGTGGGCAGCACCGCCATCATTGGGGTGACAGCTACAGAGCCAACACCTGAAACAGATACGGAAACAGAATCCGCCGTTGACACTCAGGCACCGGATGTTGTCACAGGGCTGAACGCAACAAACGTCACCGATGAGGCCGTCACTCTGGTTTGGGATGTGGACACTTCGGACACCAGCATTCGTGGGTACAACGTCTACCGAAACGGACAATACTTCACCACGGTGTTTGACGCCCGTTTTGTCGATTCATCGCTACCCTCTGACGACGCGGTTAGCTACAGCATCGTCGCCTTCGATAACGCACCCAATTACAGCAGTGTGTCGGCAGAAATTAGGGTCGACCTCACCGCCACCCTTTCAGAAACTGACTTGACACCTAATACGGAAACAGAGACCGGTACCGGTGACTTTGGGTCAGAGCCGCGACCACCAACGAGCGATGAAATGCCACCCGCCTTGCCCGATCCGTTCGCAGGACCCATTCCAGGACCATCGTTCGCCGACCCTTTCAATACCCTTTTAGAACTTGACAATGAAGCCCCGGTAGCGGGCGGCGCGCCAACCACGCCGAAAAACTTGCGCATCGAGCTGGTTGCCAACGACTGGGCTGAGCTTAGTTGGGCGCCTGCAAACGATGACGGTGAGGTGGTTGCCTACAAACTGTATCGAAGCGATGGGGTTATCTACGACATCGAGCGTGATCAAATCAGCCTCAACACCGGCATTCAGGCCGAACTGGATAAGATCTGGAGAACGACGTCGTTTATCGATTGCAACTTCACGCGCTTTTTCGACACTATCCACTTCTGCGAGGTAAATCAGCCAGTACCGGGTGAAACCTATACCTATCAAATATCCGCCATTGACGATGACGGTCAGGAGTCACCACGGTCAAACGAGTTGACCATCACTTACCACAAGGATCGGGGCGCACCCATTCCACGCTACCAGGATCCTTACCTGGCCTCCGAAGATGACTTTGCCCAACGCAACGATTTGTCGGAAACGCGGTTCTTCCTCGACGAATTCACCACGGTGTTCGAAGATGAATTTACTGGTGACACGATCGATGCGAGTAAATGGACAACCGAGCTGATTGCCGCAGACAACATTATCAATGGTGAGCAGCAATATTTTGTCAACACACAGGAACAGCCTGATTTTGGCTACGACCCATTCACCTTCACCGGTGACTCGTTAATCATCGAAGCCATTCCTGTGCCGGACGAATTGCGCAACTCGTTGCCACCGGTGTGTGATGAGCCTGACCCAACCGGTCTGGATCGATGTGAATTTCTATCGGGCGCTTTGTCGTCGCACAGCAATGACGGCTCATCGAACTTTCAATTCCTGTACGGCTACGCGGAAGGTCGGATGCGCGCCAGCAGTGCATTCGGTGCACTGTCCAGCTTCTATCTGTTCCACCGGTATCCCGGCACTGGCATTCAGCGTCAGGGTCCGGAAATCGACATCTTGGAATACCTAGGTGAGAACCCGTTTGGTGATGAAGACGCATTTCAGACCTACCACTACGAGAATCCATTAACCGGAGATATCATGTCATCACCGACGATGAATTTCGAGAACCCAACGGGCGAACTGTACAGCGATGACTTCCACACCTACGGTGTGCTGTGGGAGCCTTCACTGGTTATTTGGTATATCGATGGTGTGGAGATCAAGCGCTTAACTGGTCCGCAGGTTGGTCGTTCTCCGAAGGTTATCGTGAACTATCTAGTGGCAGGTTCTGCGTGGGCACCCACCCCCGACGCGGCCAATCCCGATCTATTCCCACTTCAGTATGAGGTGGATTACATCCGTGTGATGCAGCGTGATCTCTTTGAAGGCGCTGGGTTTGCGTTTGATCAGGAAGATGTTTCGCGATAAGAGTCAGCGCAAGACACCAATGCCGAGGCATTGGTGTCTTGCGCCTACGTCATTTGACTTCTGGCAAGCTCGCTGCACGCCAGGCGTCAATGCCACCATCCATGTGAATGACCTGTTTAAAACCCAGCTCTTCCATAATCGGTAAGGTCTTACCGCTTCTCACACCCGTTTTGCAATGCACTATCCACGTAACATCCTTGTCTAGCTTGTGCAGATTTTTCTTAAAGCTAAAGCTGTAGTAATTCTCGTTTACAGCGCCTTCCAAATGGCCGCGTTTATACTCCCATCCGGTTCTGACATCCAATATTTGAATGGCGGGATCTTCTGCCAGCAACTGAGCTGCTTCTGTCGGGGTAACATGACGGATATCGGTCTTTGCCCACACCGACGACACGACCAAAGTCAAAGCCAGTAACAAGGACAAACCGAGCGTTGACAGCAAAGCTTGAAACGGGGAGGAGAGGGTTTTCATAGCGCAAGCTCTATTTTCCAGGGGGTGTTGGTTTGCCGGCGGTGCTTGCACCGACGAGTTTCATAAGCCGGGCTTTCAGCCCCGGATCCTGCGAGGCCAATGCGTCGAAGCAATCAACCCGATTCATGCGAGCGAATACACCATCGTTGTTGAGCCGCCAAACCCCAGTAAGGGACGCAAGGGCTCAAAGGTATTGGTGCGTTCAGCGACAAACCCCAACCGCTCGTACAATGCTTTGGCACCCGAGTTGGTGTCGAGCACGTCCAGACGAATGCGGTGGAAGCCCTCGCCTTTGGCGTGAGCGATGAGCGCTTGGAACAGTTC
>CALFBL010000176.1 GCA_937951695.1 uncultured Granulosicoccaceae bacterium
AGGTGTAGGCGCCGACCTGAGATACCGAGAACAGATTCAGCGACTCGCGGGTTGCGCGACGCGATGCGGTGCGATGGGCGCTCTGTGTTTGTTGGAGTGTTACGCAGGTGGCGGGTCGGCTTCCGTTGCTCAGTATCTCGCCTTCGGGACAATCATCCACGCTCAAATCCAGCATGAAGTTCTCGCCCAGTCCGAATTGGGTGACATCGTTGTAAGTAATCGCGCTGTCATCGTAGGCCACATGCAGCTGACTGATACCCGCACTGGCAAGAACCGCAAATTCGGTGCCTGAAACATCAAGGTATCGAAGGTTGGAGATCACCAGATTCTCCCGCACCCGATTGTCAAAACATAAATCCCAGCCGGCGTTGTTCGCAAAACGTACTTGCAATGGTTGGGCTGTGCGACAGCTGACATCTTCTTGCTGAGAAATCGATTGGCTCGTGGTTTGAGCGTGAGTGACACCGGAAAGGGGCCATGCCAACACAAGTATAGTGATCGCACTTCTCGGTAAAACCTTCACGCACCGGAAGAATCTCACGAACCGCTCCCCGAATTGGCACCCGCACCGGGGGTGGGTGCAAAAGGAGAACTTTGCGTCCAATCGAACGGCACAAGGTCGAACGTCAGCACGCGTGTTCTCAGTAGCGGCCAATCATCCGCGTCGGGGGTGATGGTGGTGGTTTGACTAAACCAGATGACCGGTGTGGTGTCCTCCAGAGATTCTCCATTAACAAAACCTTGCAGTGAATCTGCGCAGGGTGGGGAACTGAATCCGTTCGTTAGATTCGCAACATTCTCTGCATTATTTAGCGTTGTTATCTCGCATTCGTTGTAACGGGTAAACGCAACATCAAACAAGGCCCAGTTGTACTGGGTGGAGCGAAAATCAAATCCGTTGTTCTGCACGTCAACCAAGTAACCGGCACCGTCATCGCCTTTTACCTGCCAGCGACGGAATTGTTCGCGATTGACTTGGCGCAGGGTTTCTACAGTCAGCGGCTCAACTGTCATGGGGCGCCGGTTACCAAATTCGGGTGCCAGCCTGAAATCGAGCTGCTCAACCGTTTGCGTGGCATTGGTTGCGTCAGTGTTGATTGCTGACATACCGGGGACGATACGCCAGGTGGATTTGATGGTGCTGTTCACCGCTAGGGCAGAGTTGACAAGGTTACGACCAAATTGCGGATCATCGGTGAACTGATGCAACACACCACTGCGATTGATCGATCCGCTGATGGTACCTTCCTCACCGAGTGTAACGACCACTTCCCAAGTGTCTTGGCCATGGGAGGCTGCCGCGATAAGATCCCAGCTGTGGTTTTGTGTGACCGTAGCGTTGTCGAATTTGGCCAGAATCTTATCAGCATAAAACACGGTGCAAATGTTTCTTTCTGTCTCGCCGTTGTTGCCCGCCTCGCCGTTATCTGCGCTGTCAGCTAAGGCTGTTAGCACACTGAGTTGCCCAGGGCAGGTGGCGGGTGTGAAACTGACGAAATCATCGCTGCCAAAGCTTAGGGTCTCAAATACTGAACGCTCGGTGGGTTCATCGTGGTAGTGCTCCAGAATGCCGGCAAGGTGAAGTTCTGAGAACGTTCGTCGTAATGAATCCCCGGGTGCCTGGTAACGAAGATCCTGCAAATACAGACCGACGATGGGATGCAGTGCTGCGCACACCGACCAAACCGCCCCGGACGGGTAGGTATGGGTCAGTTCAGTGGCGGCGATTTTGCCCGATCGATCCGCGCCACTCGATTCGCACGCAGAGAGGGTCTGTGCATAGCTCGGTGTCAGGTGTAGTGTCGCCAACAAAGCGATCAGAGCGACTGCTGGCGCCCCAGCGATTACCGGTCGTACGCCCTGTATGACCCGTTGTACGCCCGTCATGGAAACAGCCAACTGACGGTGCCTTGTTGTAAGTTGATTACCGGCGCCATGGAGAACACCGTGTTCTCCTTATCGATCACAGATAATAGTGCGCATCGCTCAACGGCACAGGCGTGTTCGGCATTGGTTGGGACAAATATGCTCGCTTTCATGGACAGCTCGCTGAGCTGATCGAACGCAGGCTGCCCGCGACGTATCTGATCGGCTCGCAAGCGTTCAATGGCGTCGTGATCGGTTGCCAGCCACTGTAAGGCTGTTTCGCTCTCGATCATGTTCAACGGCAAATGCACCGACTGTATGGGTAACACGCTGAGCACACGTTCATCGGCCAACGACACGGTTACCAAACGCGACGAGGCCCTGTTGTAGTCAAATTGGTACACGCGAACTTGCGTATCATCGACGGTGTGTTTGCTCGGGTTACGCTCTATGCTGAGTGTCTGCTGGGCCAGCGGATGAGGCCGCCCAGCCAACCGGGGTGCAACTGGGCTGATCGCCTGGCTAGCGGCCTGACTAACCGATTGCGTTGACTGCCATTGTAGAGCGCTCGCTAGGGCCCCTGCTTGCAGGCGCTCATGCTCGCTCAGTGGGGCCGCCAAGGACACGCTGGGGTAGAACAATATCCCGAAAATAAGACCGATGAGCTCAGAGGCCAGTGCCTGAGCGGATAAGCTTGATGGGATTGAGGGGGTTACACTAGTCACTTACGTATCACTATAGCGAGGGTCGTGCCGGATGTCCGTGCCGGTCGTCAGGCTATGACAGTTCAGGCGAACATAAGTTGGGCAGTGTGCATTATTTTGGTTACGGATCGCTGGTAAACCGCCAATCGCGCCCGGTGGGCGAAAGCTTTGTGACCGCCACCATTGCCGGTTGGCAACGTCATTGGGCGCATCGTGTCGACGATGAACGAGCCGCTCAGTTGACTTGGCGCCCGGGCGAGCAAGATGAAACCATTCCGAAGGGGTTCACCGTTCTTACCGTGGCGCCTGCCTCAACGGTCGAAATCGATGGCGTGTTGGCCGTTATCGGGCTGACGGATTTGCCTGCGCTGGACCGGCGCGAAAGCGGTTATGCTCGCCACACCTTGAATTTACCCGACATCGCGTCTCCGGTGGCACTGTATGTGTCCAGTAAAACCCAAGGAGCATGCCGCGAGTACCCGTTGCTGCAAAGCTATGTCGATTGCGTGCTTGCCGGTTACCTGGCTGTCTTTGGTTGGCAGGGGGTGACGCGCTTTATAGCAACCACGAAAGGTTGGGAGGCGCCTATTATTGACGATCGGAGCAATCCCCTTTACCCGCGGGCGGTCACCATTGAAGATGACATTCGCTGCGAATTTGATGAACGAATATTGGCTGCTCGGCGCTGCGCAGTTGTGAAACACAGGTAGTATGTCAAGCATGGATTTACATGATTATTTTCAAAATCAAGCCGGGCGATTGACCTTCGAACCCGCCGCTGCCAGTGCCTTTGCGAAACAGATTGCGGGCGATTTCAATCCGCTTCACGACCCGACAAACAAGCGCTTTTGCGTACCTGGCGATCTCCTGTTCTCGGTGCTGCTGAACCTGTATGGCTTAAACAAAAATTTCGAGGTGCACTTCGCGGGCATGGTGGGGACAACCAGTGAATTGAATCTACCCGATGAGCTGGATGGGGTCACTCAAATTAACGATGCACGGGGCCGGCATGTGTTGACCGTATCGTGTTCGGGTGAGAGAACGACCGATGCTCAATTCATCTCAGAATTATCTGAGCAGTGCGTAAAGTTTTCCGGCAGAACCTTCCCCGATCTTCTTACACCGTTGATGAAAGAGCATGGCGTGATGATCAACCCGGAAAGGCCGCTGATGATTTATCAATCCATGAAATTATCCATGACCGCTTTTACCGGTTCGGACCTGTCCGTCTCGCTGGCCGATATCTCTTTGCTGGTTGAGGGAAAAAAAGGCATGGTAACACTGACGTTTGATGTGTGTGCTGCGGGTAAGAGCATTGGGATTGGCGCTAAATCGATGGTGCTTAGTGGATTACGCGGCTATGATGATGACATCATGAAAGCCGTGGTGGCCGACTACAACGCTCTTAGATCCTAGCCTGATAGACTGACCACAACGCTTGGCTTAGAATAGCCATAAAGGTGACACGGAAAAATTTTAGTCGCCTTAATTTTTACGCTTCAAACCGGTAAACACCATGACTCACACGGATGCGGTCGACGTCCTGAACACGATCTACGGTTACGAATCCTTTCGTGGCCAGCAAAGCGAAATCGTCAATGCGCTCATTCAGGGTGAAGATGCCCTGGTACTCA
This sequence comes from uncultured Granulosicoccaceae bacterium, assembly GCA_937951695.1. Classification (GTDB taxonomy): domain Bacteria; phylum Pseudomonadota; class Gammaproteobacteria; order Granulosicoccales; family Granulosicoccaceae; genus Granulosicoccus. The sequence goes on from CALFBL010000176.1 coordinate 4,205, forward strand.
TGCCGACCGGCGGCGGCAAATCCCTGTGCTATCAAATCCCGTCTCTGGTGCGCTCAGGCCTCGGCGTGGTGGTGTCCCCACTGATTGCGCTCATGCAAGACCAGGTGGATGCCTTGCGGGCATTGAATCTGAACGCGCATTTTATCAATTCAACGCTGGACGCCGAATCGGTGCGCAGCATCGAAGCAGAATGCCGCCGCTGCGAGGTGGATCTACTTTACGTCGCGCCCGAGCGGCTGCTGATGTCGTCCACCTTGGCGTTACTCGATGAGCTCAACATCAGTCTGTTTGCCATTGATGAGGCGCATTGTGTATCGGCCTGGGGGCACGATTTTCGCCCTGAATACATGGGGCTATCGGTGTTGTCCGATCGCTATCCGCATGTGCCGCGCGTTGCCTTGACCGCCACCGCCGATCGGCGCACGCGGGAAGAGATAGCCCGTAATCTGAACCTCGTTGGTGCACGTCACTTTGTCTCCAGCTTTGATCGGCCTAACATCCGTTATCTAATTCGCGAGGCGCAAGGGTCTCGAGAAGAATTGCTGCGTTTTATCAGGGCGTTTCATCCGGAAGATTCGGGCATTGTGTACTGTCTGTCGAGAAAAAAGGTGGAGGACACAGCAGCCTGGCTGGAGAAAAAAGGCCGGGTGGCCTTGCCATACCACGCGCGCATGAGTCCTCGGGAACGCGAGAACAATCAAAATCGATTTCTGCGCGAAGACAACATTATCATCGTCGCCACCATTGCGTTCGGCATGGGGATAGACAAGCCCGATGTGCGTTTTGTAGCGCATTTGAATTTGCCTAAAAGTGTCGAGGCGTATTATCAGGAAACAGGTCGTGCTGGACGCGATGGCGAGCCTGCTAACGCCTGGATGGCCTACGGGCTCCAGGACGTCATCACGCTTCGGCAAATGATGCAGCAATCCAATGCAGATGATCAGCACAAGCGGGTGGAAAGCCACAAACTGGATGCGATGCTCAGTCTCGCCGAGATGACCGGCTGTCGGCGGCAATGGATTCTGGATTACTTCGATGAGCCAGGTAGCGAGAGCTGCGGCAATTGCGACAACTGTATAACCCCGCCTGAAACCTACGACGCGACCGAAGTGGCGCAGAAAGCGATGAGCTGTGTGTATCGCACCGATCAGCGCTTTGGTGTGAATTACTTAATTGATGTGTTGCTGGGTAAACGCACCGAGAGGATTGTGCAATTTGGCCACGATCGAATCTCGACTTTTGGAATTGGCGTAAACGTAGCCGCCCAAGATTGGCGAAGTGTGTTTCGCCAGCTGATTGCGCATAATTTTCTGGCGGTAGAGCTGGAAAGTCATGGGTCGGTGAAACTCACTGAAACCGCAAGGCCTGTACTGCGTGGTGAACAGCGGCTACAGTTTCGTCGCCAGATTGCGCAAGTAAAAGCCAAGCGCGAAGGACGCAGCAGAAGTCGCATGCCCGTATCCATTGCCGCTTCCGATCAACCGTTGTGGGATGCTTTACGCGCGTTACGAAAAGATCTGGCGGACGAGGCGTCGGTGCCGGCCTATGTTGTGTTCACCGATGCAACGCTTGCCGATATGGTGCAAAAGCGGCCGGAAAGTCTGGAAGAGATGTCCATGGTATCGGGCGTTGGAGATCACAAGCTGGAACGGTACGGGGCTGAGTTTCTGGCTCTGGTCAAAGACTTTGCGACTGAGTCCGAGTCTTAGTCAATGCAGTCAGGGTCAACGCGAATAATTTTAATGCAAATAATCATTGCTTGAGCGCCGGCTGTAGCGAATTTCCCGATCGCAGACGTCGCCTGCGGAATCGAATTGTTCCCAGCCGTGCTGCTTTCGGTAGGGCGGTGAGAGCTCTTCATTGAACCAGACCCGATAGCGTCGGCATTCGTTGGTCCGGTCGGAGATGGCGGTAAACCACGTTACTTGGTGGCGCGTACCGTTAATGACTTCTGCGTGTGTGTTTAACACCTGTAAGCGCCATTCGCAGCTGATGTCGGCCCATTTGCGCAATTGATCTGCGCAGATCTTCACAACCGGCGGGCCTGCCGTGCACGAGATTGGAACAAGGCTAATCGCTCCTCTCGCAGCAACCAGTTGTCGATAAGCCAATGCACCACGATGCCGATAACGGTGGTGATAACCAATGAGACAACGATAAAGCCCCAAGCGTACAGCGCGGTGGCGGGCAGT